>JANYEO010000165.1 GCA_025363025.1 Opitutia bacterium | reverse complement strand
CATCAAAGACCGCGCTGCGCCTGAATCACTAGCACAAGCAGCTCCCGTTCCCACTTCAAACCCTAGCTTATCTAAACGCTTCACCCAGCGCGTACCTGCGTGTAAAGGCATAAGCAAAGTGGCCGTATTCCAAAGACGAGGCGCGGCCTCCCCCAAAAGCTCAACCCCAGGAATTGAATCTTTTAAAACAGCAACAAATTGATCACGAAAAGCGCATTGCCCCAAAACAACCCTTTCGCGCACAGCCTCCAAAGCCCTCCAGGCCGCCACAAAAGCAAGGATACTGGGTATATTTTCTGTCCCTGCTCTATGATAAGCTTCTTGCCCTCCCCCGTCCATCAAGAGCGGACCTTCTGCAGATTTTGGAATTTTAAGAACTCCCACCCCCCTTGGCCCCCCTAATTTATGGGAGCTAATACTGACAAAACCACAAGCGCCTAACCCCGCTGAAGGCAATCGCCCAGCCCACTGAACAGCATCAACCAATAACGAAACCCTGTTTTTTTCGCAAATGATACAAGCCTCTTTCCAGGGCTGCAAAGTACCTAGCTCATTGCTAGCGGCCATAATAGCCACCAGGGAAAAAGGCCGCTCCTCAAGCGCACGCTCTAGTGCATCAAGGCAAACAACACCGTTACTATTAACCGGCAATAAATGCACCCGCCCCGGAAAATAACGCTCCGCAGCAGCCTTTACACAAGGATGCTCTAAGGCTGAAATAGCCACCCAAGAAGGGCTCCCTCCATTACGAGCGACCAGAGCAAAGGCGCTATGAGCATTTTCTGTCGCCCCACTGGTAAAAACAATCTGATCGGGCGAAGTCCCAATTTGCCCCGCAACCCACAAACGAGCCGCTTCTAATGCTGCATATGCCTCAACCCCCTGACGATAAAGCGCAGAAGGATTCGCCCAATAAGTTTTTGCAGCCAATTGCAACGCGACTAATGCTTCTGGAGCGAGCGGCGCAGTTGCGTTATAATCAAAATAAGGCATGGTAAAAAAACATTCGCAAGACTACGCACACTAAGGCTTTTTTATGGTAACTTCAAAATCTGCCCCAACTTCAGATCATGCGCACTCCGCAATTGATCCCGGTTAAGCTCGTAGATCTCTTTCCACCGGGAAGGATTGCCGTAGACGCGGTTACTGATTTTAGAAAGGGTATCGCCTGATTGAACGGCATAAGTCTTGCCTTCTACACCCTCAACTGATGCAAGAGAAGGTAAACGACTATCAGGAAAACCCTGCGCAAAAGGCGCAACCAGCTCCCCTTTACGAGGATTGCCCCCAAGAGGGATCCCCTCAAAGGCTGTTAACGTAACCTCTGTCAATCGATTGGCGTCATCGAGGGCCATCAACCGCTCCTTAAAAGCTGCATTTTCTTTTCGAAGCGCTTCAAGTTCTACTCGCTGATTACCTAAGCATTCGAGTAAATCCAAACGGTCTAAGTCTTCCGAAAAAGGCTCTCCAGGAAGCAAACGCGCAAAAGACTTCTGGGCGGTCTCGATTAATTGACGCACCATCGGCGCTTGGCTAGCCTCGGGCTTCTCGGTTAAATATTGGCGAAAATGATAAATAGCCAAAACAGGATCGTTTTCTATTTGTAAATACAAACGCCCAGACTCTAAGTGCGCCTCCGGGGCTATTTTACGTTTTGACACTACCTTTAAAAAAGCCTCCAAGGCTTCCTTGTCCCGCCCCTCTCGCAGCAACCGTTGCCCACGTTGATAAGACTTTTCCTCCGTCTCCAAAATAGGGTCCCCAGATTCCGTGCACCCAATTAAAAGGAGCCCGATAAATAAAAAAAAGTACTGCCAAAGCCGCATCATTAAAAAACAGGCTAAACAGACCCATTCCCTCAATCAAGGCTTTGTGCAATAAAGTGCTTAAAAATTCAGTATTTCGCCAAAAAGGCTTTGCGAGCAATTTATTTTTTTAATTTGAATTTTTAAATCGAATTAACTGAAAAAATCTTATTTTAGCATTGCATACTAGTTATAATTTATCAAGATCAAGAGACACAGACCATAAGGTCCACTCAAGAGAGAAAAGCAGAACATGGTAAGCAAATGATCAGCCTCAAGAAGACTTCTCTCGGCTGATAGTCAAATCTAACCGGCATAAAACCTTTCCGAGTTGAAGTATCGATAATCCAATTTGCTTTAATTGTTTAATTTGTTTTCGCTCTTTTAAGGTCAAGCAGTAGTACTGCTTTTTTGGCATGATGATTAAGCTGCTTTCCAACATTATCATCACTGCGGCTTAGCCCCTTTTCCAGCCTAGGGGCGCTTCACTTCATACTTGAATCAGCCTAAACAAATAACATAACCTTTCCCTACTCCTTAAAAAATAATCCTTTGTCTCCGCAATAGCCCATCAATGGGATCATTTAATCATGCACCTTAAAAAACAATCCGCTGTCTCCGCAATTGTCCATCAATGGGGTCATTTAATCATCTTATTCGCTTTATTTGCACTTGGAGCCTATGCCTGGCACTTGGAGCCACCAGAAGGCTTATCCCCCCAAGGGTGGCACTTACTCGTTCTATTTATAGGAACGATCGTTGGCATCATGCTAAAGCCCCTTCCAATGGGCGGTATGGCTCTTCTTGCAACAGCCATCGGGCTCCTCACACGCACGTTTAGCCTCGAGCAAGGCTTTTCAGGATTTGCCTCTCATATAGTATGGCTCGTTGTCTTTGCTTTCTTTTTAGCAATGGGCTTTATGAAAACAGGCCTGGGCAATCGCATTGCTTATTTCTTCATAGCTTTGCTAGGAAAAAGCACCCTAGGGCTTGCGTATGGATTGACACTGACAGACCTTATATTATCACCCTGGATGCCAAGTACAACCGCTCGTGGAGCGGCTGTAGTGCTCCCTATCGCAAAAGCCATTGCCCTGCAACAAGGGAGCCTAGTCGAAGATGGTACCGCTCGCAAAATGGGCGCTTTTCTCATCAAAGTGTGCTTCCAGGTAAATGCCATTACCAGTGCCCTTTTTATAACGGCCATTGCCTGCAACCCTTTCATTGCTGAATACGCAGGCGAGCTAGGGCTAACGCTGGACTGGCCCACCTGGGCAAAAGCTGCTATTGTGCCAGGTCTTATCAACCTAGCCATCGTCCCCTGGGCCATTTACAAAATTTACCCCCCGACAATTACGCACCCCATTGACGCCAGACAAACCGCACGCGACCAACTAAAGAAAATGGGCCGGCTCTCCGCCAAAGAATGGTCCATGCTCATTATCTTTATAGGCGTATTGATCATGTGGATCCAAGGAGATTCCTGGGCCATTCCGGCAGCCACAGCGGCCCTCATAGGTATTGTTGCGTTACTGATTTTGCGCGTACTCCAATGGGAGGACTTAATCAAAGATACAGGCGCATGGGATACTTTACTTTGGTTTGGCCCGCTCTTAATGCTCGCAGGACTCTTGTCGAAATTTGGAGTTATTGCCTGGTTTTCAGCCCACATACAAGCAAGCGGACAAGGGCTTAGATGGGAAGTCGCTTTTATTATCCTATGCTTGGTCTATTATGTAGCCCACTACTTTTTTGCGAGTGTTACAGCCCATGTAACTGCACTATATAGCGCTTTTTTAACGACTTTGGTGGCATTTGGAGCACCCCCCATGCTAGCGGCCATGACTCTGGCGGTCCTCTCCAGTCTTTCAGGCGCCCTAACCCACTACGGAACAGGCCCTGCCCCCGCCTTCTATGCATCCGGTTATGTGCCCCTTAAGGAATGGTGGAGTATTTCTTTTGTCATCGGGGTAATTAACCTCGCGGTTTGGGCAATTGTGGGCGGCGCCTGGTGGAAGTTCTTGGGATACTGGTAGGCAGCTCAACTAGCATCTCTATGTAAGTACATAATACCCCTACAATCAATCAATATAACATTTCATTCATCTCTGCTTGACCTAAGCTCAGTCCTTGCCACTGTAACCACCATAAAAGGCGATCTCTACGCGTCAGTCACATTCAGCTCATTCTAAAACTATGTCTTGGGGAGATACTATTATGGCACTTGCAACTCCTATGGGGGAATCTGCGATTGCCCTTATTCGAGTAAGCGGTCCCCTGGCGGCACCCATTACACAAACCGCATTCAAGCTCGAGGGCACCCCGCCCGCAAGAAGCGTCAAAATAGGCTACTACCAAGGCGTCGAGGGGCACCCTCTGGATCACTGTGCCTATAGTTATTTTGAGGCTCCACGCTCTTATACGGGCGAAGCGATGCTAGAGATTAACTGTCACGGAAATCCTCTCATTATCAATCGATTGATGGCGGACTTAATCAAACAGGGCTGCCGTGTGGCTGAGCCCGGGGAATTCACTCGGCGCGCTTTTGAAAACGGAAAAATAGACCTAACCCAAGCCGAAGCCATAGCAGACCTCATTCGCGCTAAAAGCGACCGTGCCATTCTTCTCGCCCAGCGGCAACTTCAAGGGGCCCTCGGTGAACGAGTTCATGAACTAGTCGATCAAGTATTAAATCTCTTAGCCCAAACCGAAGCCTATATTGATTTCCCTGAAGAGGACTTGCCTCCAGAAGACAAAGAAGGGCCCCTGCAAGACTTAAGTAAAGTCATTGCTTCGGTGAAAAAACTTTTACGAAATCGCCAGCAAGCTCCCCTGCTATGCGATGGCATTAAAACCGTTATCATTGGAGCCCCTAATGCAGGCAAAAGTAGCCTACTCAATATACTCGCTGGGCACGAACGCGCCTTGGTAAGCGCAGAACCTGGCACGACAAGAGACTACATCGTTGAACGCATTATAATAGGCCAATATTCATTGCAACTCGTTGATACAGCTGGAATAAGAGAATCCGACAACCCACTAGAAGCCCAAGGTATTGAACGAGCCATTCAACAAGCCGAAGCGGCTGATTTCTATATAGGGGTATTTGATCAAAGCGCACCCTGGCCAGATTTGCCTCAATCATTATTGGACCGACTAACCTCAGAACGCACGTTGTTAATAATTAATAAATGCGACCTGTCGTGCCACCCTCACTTTAACATTCATCCGGCTCTTGCAGCACATACCAAAATACTGCTATCTCTTAAAACAGGACAAGGCATTGATGATTTAGCTAGCGTAATACAATCAACCATCGAAAACCAACTAATACACCCGAGCGAAGATGATTTATTGATTAACACCCGCCATGGAGCAGCCATTAGTAAAGCCTATGAGCACTTAAACGATGCCAAAGGACAAGACGGGCTACAAAAACCTGTCGAGCTTATGGCAAGTGATTTACGATTGGCTATCGACGCCCTAGGCGAAATTACAGGAAAAATTGAAAACGAACAAATTCTCGACCGACTTTTTGGCAACTTTTGTATAGGAAAATGAAAGGTATATTAAAAACAGGGGCAAAAGCCCCCTATGACGTTATTGTGTGTGGAGCGGGCCATGCGGGTTGCGAAGCCGCACTCGCTGCGGCACGCATGGGGGCAGATGTACTCCTGCTGACCGGAAACCTCGATACAATCGCCCAAATGAGCTGCAACCCGGCAGTAGGAGGCGAAGCCAAGGGGCACATGATCAGGGAACTCGATGCATTAGGAGGCGAAATGGGAATCAATGCTGACACAACAGCCATTCAATTTCGTCTTTTAAATGCCTCCAAGGGCCCAGCAGTTCAATCACCGCGAGCCCAATGCGATAAAAAGGCCTATCAATACCGATTAAAGCACATTATTGAGCTTCAGGCGAACTTGTCTTTATTTCAGGGTGTTACCACTGACCTTATTTTCGAAAAAGGAAAAGCCGTTGGGGTAAAAACACATCTAGGCGTGGATTTTTATGGACGCGCGCTCGTTGTAACTACGGGCACATTCTTAAAGGCCCTTATGCACGTGGGAGATGCCAAATCCGAAGGCGGACGCATGGGGGATTTTTCAGCAAAAACACTATCAGATAGTTTTAAATCAGCCGGCATTGAACTGGGGCGCTTCAAAACAGGCACTCCACCTCGAATATTAGGTGGTTCTATTGACTTTTCGAAATGCGAAGAGCAGCCGGGGGACACAAAGCCCACCTTTTTTGGTTTTTACGACACCCGAGGAGACGAAGATTTGTTCCACGTGGAACATTTTGGCCAAAGTAAACTCGGATGGAAGCCAGGAGAAGCTCGCATTTCCTGCTGGACAACTCACACAACCCCAACCACAGCTGAAGTTGTTCACAAAAACCTCCATCGATCGGCCTTATACAAAGGGGACATAAAAGGAACAGGACCTCGTTACTGCCCCAGCATCGAGGATAAATGTGTTAAATTTGAAAAACAAGACACCCACCGTGTATTTTTAGAACCAGAAGGCCGAAATACAGACGAATGGTATATAAACGGCCTCTCAACAAGCCTCCCCTTCGACACTCAGCTAGAAATCATACAAACCGTGCCGGGGCTCGAAAAAGCTCATATAATTCGCCCCGCTTATGCCGTCGAATATGATTTCGTTATCCCCACCCAACTTACACCCACGCTCGAAACAAAAAATATCGAAAATTTGTTTTTTGCAGGCCAAATAAACGGAACAACCGGCTATGCTGAAGCCGCAGCCCAAGGATTTATCGCAGGCGTTAATGCTGTTCTTAAAATACGCAACGAAACACCCTTTATCATGCAACGCCATGAAAGCTACATGGGTGTATTAATCGATGATTTAGTGACAAAAGGCACAACAGAGCCCTACAGAATGTTTACCAGTCGAGCCGAATATAGGCTCTTACTGAATGCGGGAAGCGCGGAACATCGACTATTAAATCATACACAACGATTAAAAATAGTCTCAAATAAACGTATTTCAGCAATAGAAGCCAAAGTAAACGACACTTTGCATTGGGTTAAATTCATAGAAAAAACAACTCACACTGGAGGTACATTTGCCAATTCTATTCGCCGAGACCCTTTAGCAATCAATTATAGCTTCCTTCCAATCAAATTTAATAAGCTTTCAGAAGCAACACGTGATGAAATACTGTATCAAGTTCGCTATAAAGGCTATCTAGATAGAGACTTAAGGCAAATTGCAAAAAATACTAATTTAGAAAATATAAAACTTCCAAAAAATTTCGATTATTATGCCATTCGAGGACTTCGCATCGAAAGCCAAGAAAAATTAACTGCCATACAACCTTTAACCTTAGCTCAAGCCAGCCGCATTAGTGGAGTTAATCCGGCCGACATTAATGTATTGGCTATTTTCCTAAGAGCGCAGCAAAAATAAGATTTTATTCAATAATATAATCTCATGGCTTTAATATAATATTATATTAGAATAAAAATCCAGTTTATTGACATAAATTTATGGTCTCAGTTAAGACCATCATTATATCCTAAATAAATAATCTCTACCAATAACAGATCAATAACCTTTGCAAAAACTACCAATAACTTAAACTTATTGGCCAATTAAATACTATTTTCCTCTTTTCCAAGTTTTATAGACCTTTAATTAATGTAGTTACTTCAAAAAATATAATCTATTAAAAACTATGCACCAACAGATTATAAACTCATTAACTTACTAACAGCCCATAATAGTAATACTGTTAGTCTTTTAAATTAAAGAATATAGTATCTATAAAACAACGGATAACTCTTAAAAAGATAATATTTTAAAACGTTGCCAGAAGAAGAGAGTCTCTTTTTTATTTGAACACATTAAAATGAAGTTACGCATTCAAAGAGATCATTTCACTGCTGGCTTACAACAAGTACTCAATGTTGTAGGTTCGCGTCCTTCAATGCCTATACTAAGCAATGTGTTATTGCAGGCAGAAGGGGATCGATTAACTTTTACAACGACAAACCTTGATATGGGCATACGGTGTCATATTAAGGCTGAAGTAATTACTCCAGGTGCTTTAACACTGCCTGCGCGTCGTTTAGCTACAATTGTTAAATCATTACCGCAGAATGAAGTTTTATTGGATGCTTCAGTGCATAATCAGGCAAAAATAACTTCGGGTGGATCGCTTTTTCGTATAATGGGTATGGCTATAGATGATTTTCCGCCTTTATCTATGCCCATTGGCGAACATACTTTGTCCCTTTCACCTG
This sequence comes from Opitutia bacterium, assembly GCA_025363025.1. Taxonomy (GTDB): domain Bacteria; phylum Verrucomicrobiota; class Verrucomicrobiia; order Opitutales; family JANYEO01; genus JANYEO01. The sequence continues at coordinate 11,219 of JANYEO010000165.1, read as the reverse complement.
ACGTGCTTCAAGGTATGTTGCGTTCGGTTGCTTATGCTCAGTCAACGGATGAAAATCGCTATATTTTAAATGGGGTTTACTTTCATTTTAATGCAGGAAAACTTTCTTTGGTAGCGACAGATGGTCGTCGTTTAGCGTTTGTTTCACAGGTTATTACGGCTGCACCCGAAGAGAGTTCAGGGGTTATTTTACCCGCTAAAACAGTGGGGGAGTTGGGCCGTGTGTTGAATCAGGGAAATATGCTACGGATGACCTTTAATGGTCGACAAGTGGCTTTTATTATTCAGTTAGAAGAAGAGGGGAGTAAATCTGGACTTATTGATGATATTACTTTGATATCAAAAGTAGTTGAAGGCCAATTTCCTAATTATAAACAAGTGATTCCTTCGGAAACGGCTCAACGTATTCGTATTGAGCGCGAGCTTTTCTTGGATTGTATCGAGCGTGCTTCATTTGTATCAAGTGATCGTCATAATGCCGTTAAGGTGCGTGTCAGTACAAATTTACTTGAAGTAAGCGGATCTAGCCCAGAGGTTGGGGAATCGCATGAATCAATGGCCATTAGTTATGAAGGGCCTGAGGTTCAAGTTTCTTTTAACCCTCAATTTTTAATGGATCCTTTAAAAGCGCTTGTTCAGGATGAGGTTGCTTTTGAATTTAAGGATGACTTAAGCCCTGGTGTATTTAAAACATCAGAGGATTTTCTTTGTGTGGTCATGCCGCTTAGATCTAATTAATATTCAATTTATAGGTCTATAGAAAAGCTATTTTTATGGCACGCTTATCCAACCGTGCGTTATGGACAACTCATCTTAAGGCAGGGAGCATCAGCAAGGCTATTAGCCCGGTTGTATTAGAGATTAAAGAGCCTTTTAGCGGCTATGTGCTAGGCATAGATCCTAGTGTAAGGGGTACCGGTCTTGCTTTATTAAAGCTAGAAAAAGGAATGCCGACTTTAGTACAAAGTCATACCTTAAATTTTTCTGCACGTTATACATTGCCTGATTGTTTAGGGCAAATATATCAAGTTGTAAGTAGCCTTTTAGAGGGCTATGAAAAAGGACATGTTGCTTTAGAATCAACGGTTTATGTTCAAAATTTTCAAATAGTCCATAAATTAGGAGCGGCCCGCGGAGCGGCAATTGCAGCGGCTAATCTTCGAGGGTGGGATGTTTTTGAGTATGCGCCTCTTCGTATCAAGCAAGCCACCGTAGGTTCTGGACGAGCGAGTAAAGAACAGGTATGCAGAACGATGACTCAACATTTAAGGCTTAAAGCATGTTTACCGTCAGACGAAGCAGACGCAGCTGCAACCGCTTTGTGCCATGCTTGGACTTTTAAGTCTATAGCTTGATCATTAAATTATTGACATTAAATTTAATTTCACATAGTAAAGTAGCTGTTTAATATGCTTTATTTGTTTTATATAGGTTTCGAGAGTTGTTGTTGTCGCTTTCTTTAAAGGAGCGATTCGCCTGTATATTGTTGTTTAAAAAGCAATTGTCGAATCGCTGTTAAGTTGGGTTAAATTTGACAATAAACGCTTTTTAATAATGAAACTTTTTGGAAAAATAATTGGTACGTCTATTTTTGCAGTTTTGACAGGGCTAGTCTTAAAAGAAAAAACAATTTATCTGAAGCCTTTGGCTGATGTTTTTTTGTTTTTGATTAAGATTATAGCCTTTCCTATGATTTATTTTGCTATTTCGCATAGTTTAAGTGAAATCAAGGTGGATTCTGCTGTTATTATGCGATTTGTGTTATTTACTATTTTGACTGCATTTGTAGCTGTTACAATAGGGCTGGGACTTAGTTTTTGGTTAAAGCCAGGCCTTGGACTTGTTTTGGTATTTCACCCTGGTGACTTAGAAGCTAAGGCCGACTTTACGGTTTTTTTTGTGATAGGTGTGGCTATTGTGAGTGCACTGTATGTGCGCAAGTATAAGACAAAAACCAAATTGTTTCATGAATTCATAAAGCAAGGAAATAGGTTTATATTCAAAATCGCAAAATTCTTGATATATTTTTCATTCATTGGAATCTTTGCAATCATTTCGATGGGTGTCGGCATGCAAGAAAGCAAAACATTTGCATTGCTCGCTAAGTTGAGCGGGGTGATTTTAGGTGGCTTTGCCCTTCAAATCATTTTTTTAAACTTTTTGGTCAGTATTTTTTCTGGCATTTCATTTAAATCATTTTTGAAACAGAGCGTTAGTTATCAACTGTTAGCGTTGAGTACAGGCAGTAGTAAACTTGCGTTGCCTGTAACGATAGATACTGCACATAAAAAGTTAGGTTTATCAAAATCTATGAGTGAGGCCCTTCTTCCGATAGCGGCTTCATCCAATATGAATGGCTTGTCTATTTATTTAACAGCCACCACTGTTTTTTTTGCCCAGGCATTAGGGGTGGAATTAACTGGAGGAGATATTTTAATCGTAGGGATTCTTTCTAGTATCGGCACTTTAGGCACCTCTGGTATTTCAGGTGGGGCCTTGATGACGCTTCCTTTAGTTTTAAAATCAGTTGGGCTTCCGATCGAAGGGGTTTTATTAGTTGCAACGATTGATCCCATTTTAAATGCCTTCCGCACCTTAACTAATGTTACGGGGGATGTTGTTGTCACACTTTGCTCACAAAAACAAGCATCATGAAAGTATATATTATTCACGAAAATACAGTTTGGCTAGAGCCTATTCGCGCTGCACTTCAGGCAGAAGCCGTGGAATTTGGAGAGTATGATCTGTCTCGTGGTCAAATTTTAGAGATAGAAAAAGCACCTCCTGCGGGGGTTTTTTTTAATCGGATGAGCCCTTCTGCTCATACAAGAGGGAATGCGCATGCACCCGCCTATGCTTTAGCTGTTTTAAATTGGTTAGAAGCCCATCAGAGGCGCGTTGTGAATGGATCTATGGCGTTACACCTTGAGATGAGTAAAACGCAGCAATACCTTTTGCTGGAGCATGCTGGTATTAAAACGCCTAAATCGCTGATCATTTTAGGGAAGGACCAGTTGATGAACTTAACCTTGCCTTATCCTTTTATCTTAAAGCCCAACAGGGGGGGGAAGGGCGCAGGCGTTACTTTAATTAAAGATGCGGCGGCTCTTCAAAGTATCATCGATTCAGCGGAAGACTCGATTGACGGGATATGGATCGCTCAGGAGTATATTCGCGCAAGGGATGGTTTTGTTACACGTGCAGAGTTTATTGATGGGCAATTTGTGTATGCCGTTCGCATTGATGCTAGCGGGGGTTTTGATTTGTGCCCTGCAGATGCATGTGCAATAGGAGATCAATTCTGTGCTGTAGGGGCTCAAAGTAAATTTGAAGTCCTGCAAAATTTTTCAAGTCCCTTAATTGAGCGGTACGAACAGTTTTTGAAGCAGCAATCCATCGAAGTAGCCGGGATTGAATTTATTGAAAATGCCTCGGGAGATGTTTATACCTATGATGTGAATGTGAATACCAATTATAATCAAAAAGCAGAGGGTGATTCTCTGATTAAGGCGTATGAGGTCTTGGCCAAATTTTTAAAGCGCTTATCTTTAGGGTAATGTCTTTTAGGCTGCCTTTGCGTGTACTTAAAAATAGCTTATTTCTTGATAATATGAAGTTTACTGATGCGCGCTCGGAGAAAATGTTACAATTAGAGGCAGATATTGCCTATTTTTATAATGCTTTAAATAGATCGCCGATTGCGGAGTTGTATATGGAGGCCATTAAGACGTTTGACCGCGCATTAAGTCAGGGAAGGGAGAATTTAGAAAGCAAGACCGTCCCTATTTTAGAAGCAGCTTATACGCAAGTACAGGAGCAAACAGTCCTTGTATTTGATATTAAAGTCGTGGCTTTGATTGAATTTAAGTTGATCAAGGCACAGGCCGAAAAACAGTCGTTTGAGGTTATTTATGCACTTATGGTCGAGCTTTATGAGGCTGTCTTTCAAATGTCTGCTGCGGCCATTCATAAGGCGGCTTTGCTGAGAACTTTTTTGTACCAATATAAAATTCGTGTTCTGCAATGGGAAGGCTTGCTATCAGATGCAGATATGCATGTGCTGAGGGTAGTAGCAAAAGCGAGTGAAGTTGAACTCGCGCGGCTGCATTAAGTGCAAGTAGCAACATACCGCTTTGCCCTGATTATCTCTTTTAAAACTTAACTTTACTTTTATGATACAAGAAAATTGGAATGTTATTACAGCTGTTATCTCTATGGGGCTTGGGCTCTTGGGGTTAATTTTTCTGCTCGTCGTTATTTCGTTTTTTAATGTTTGGTTGAGGGCATTGCTCGCGGGGGCTCAAGTCGGCTTTTTAACACTGTTGGCCATGCGGCTGCGGCGGGTACCTTATGCCATGGTCGTTGATAACTATATTACCGCGACTAAAGCGGGACTTATTTTAAAAATAGACGACCTCGAGGCGCATTATTTGGCAGAAGGGAATCTTCAGAATACCATTCAAGCCCTTATTGCAGCAGATAAAGCTGGATTAGAGCTGGATTGGATTCGTGCCTGCGCGATCGATTTGGCGACAAAGGGCACCAATAAGTCTGTGATCGAAGCCGTTCAAACCTCGGTTAATCCTAAAGTTATTGATTGCCCTAGCCGTGAGAGCGGCAGAATGTCGGTTGATGGGGTGGCTAAAGACGGTATTCAGGTAAAAGTGCGTGCACGTGTAACGGTGAGGACGAATCTCTCTCGTTTTATCGGAGGCGCCCAAGAAGAAACTATTATTGCGCGGGTAGGCGAGGGGATTGTGACTACAATCGGCACGGCTGATTCCTACAAAAGTGTGCTCGAGCACCCAGATAAAATTTCAAAAGTAGTTTTAGAAAGAGGGCTTGATGTTGGGACAGCTTTCGAAATTCTTTCTATTGATATTGCAGATGTCGATGTGGGCGAAAATATCGGGGCGAAATTGCAAGAAGCCCAAGCTATGGCCAATAAAAATATGGCGCAAGCCCAGGCAGAAATTAGGCGTGCAGCCGCTGTTGCGGTGGAGCAAGAGATGAAGGCTCGTGTTCAAGAAATGCAGGCTAAGGTGGTAGAGGCGCAGTCGGAGGTGCCATTAGCTTTGGCCGATGCTATGCGTACAGGCAAAATGGGGGTTATGGATTATTACCGTTTGCAAAATCTTCAGGCTGATACCAGCATGCGCGAAAATTTATCGGGCAGCCAATCGACCGACGAACAGCATCCCCATAGTTAAGCCAGTTGTTTATGGAGCGCGATTCCTGGGAATGGGTTATCTTGTTGGCAGTTGTTGGCCTTAGCTACTTTTTTAAGCGCTTTGCCAAGCAAGACCCGTTCGAGGGGAAGCTGCCAGATGAAACGAGCGAATCTGTTAAACAATTGCGCCGTGATTTGGCTGAAAAAATAGCGAGCAGACGTGGAATAGCAGGACGGGGGAAGCCTCAGTCTTTGAGCGGAGGGGAGGGGTGCAATTATCCAGCTACCGCAATACCCACGGCCACAGCGGACCACATAGGGCAGCCCGATTACTTTGAGGCATTTTCCAAGGCTCAAATGGAGCTTCAGCAAAGCGCAAAAGCCCTTGAGCGCGTAAAGCAAGGCAACGCATTTTCTCAGCAAAAACGGTTATCGATAGTTAATGCTCACTTAAGTCGGGGTCAGCTGGCGCATAATAATCTAAGGGCAGGTATCATTTGGGCTGAAATTATAGCCCCTCCTTTAGCCCTCAGGAAAAAGCCTTATGGCGGGCATGGCTCGATGCTGTTATAAATTAACGCGGTATATGCGTATTTTTGTTTCATTAAAGGAGCTTATTGGCTATGCCATTCAATTCTTGATGCTTTCCGAGCTAGCCAAGGGCTAATATTTTTTTTAATCTCATTTTTCATTTTAACATTATAGGGGTATGAGCGACATGTCTGAGTCAATAAATAAGGAGGCGCAAAGCCAAGAGAAGGAAGTGCCTTCAGCTTTAGATGCCTTCAAGGATTTTACATTTTCTACTGCTTGGAGCGTGGCTACAAGGCCCGAGCCACGCACAGAAGGGTATGCGCCGCGGCGCCCTGCCCCTGGTGGCAATAGGCCTGATCGTCGGCCACCTGCAGGTAATTTTAATCGTGGCCCTGATAATCGTGGGGCAGATGCTGCTCGTCGTGGCCCTGGTCCTCAAGATAGGCGGCCTGCCGGGCCTGGTGAAGCGCGTCGCCCTCAATCTGAGGGAGCTGGGGGGCGGCCCGTTCGGCCGCCTTATCAAGCATATCGGCCTTTTCAGCCTATAGTAGATGTTGCTTTTTATCCGGAGGAGACACCCTTCAATGCCCTTATTCAAGCTTTGCGGACCTCTGGGCGAACGTATCCCTTGTTTGATATCGCAGCCTTGATACTTGAGAAGCCCGAGCGTTTTGTAGCTGTTATCAATGCGCCAAAAAAAGAAGAAAATGCAGCAGCAGCTCCATTCTTTTTATCCGTGCCGGATGGATTGCCTTTTGAGAAAGAAGACGCGGCCTTGGCCCATGTTTTTCAGCATCATTTTCAAGATTTCTTTGATAAAACAGAAACAGAGGGTGAAGCGCCCAAGGGGGCCTTTAGCTTTGTTTATCGATGCCCGTGTACCGGGGAACTGATAACTCCCCCCAATTATCATAAAGCGCAGACATTATTGCAGGAGCACCATGCCTCACATCATGCTGCTATTTCCTTTGATCAATTTCAGCAGCGCTTAGAAAAAGCCAGTGAGCCCGAGGCCATTCAAACTTGGTTGCAAAAAATGAGCCGCCAAACCACCTATACCGTAAAGGGCGGAGCGGCCGATGCGCCGTCTTTTGATACCTTCGAAGGCGCCCAGCACCATGCGCTCACCCATGCTAAAGAACGTTTAGTCAAGGCTGTTAAAACTGCGCGTTTTTCAGGGAAATTAATTGAATCCCTTCCTCAGTCTACCATACGACAATCCCTCGAGGCGGTTCTTGTTAAGGAGCGTCGTTTTCCCATGGAGACAGTAAACCATTTGCGTGGTCGTCTGCGTAGATTGCACTTTAGCTTATTTAAACGCAGTGGCATTGCTTATGTTTCGGCTATAAAGCGTCGTTTACGTATTCCTGGCTTAGAGTTTTCTGTGTCTATCCAGGGTTTAGTCAGTTTCCTCGAGGGCAAAGAGGGGCTTTTGGCGCATCAACTGCCCGAGCAGTATCTGGGGATTACAGTTCCTGAACAAGGGGTAGTTCTTGAGGCCGCTGCTGATCAAGCACTAAAGACTTTAATGCAGGATCTTCATTGGTTAATTCGCGAAGGTTATGTTGCGGAGTTTAATGACGGGCGCCTTTCCCTTTCTCCCTTGGCTGCAAGTGCGGCTGCCGCTCAATCTCATAATGAGGCCAGCCTAGATGAAGGCAGTAAAGGGGCCGCTATGGCTACAGAAGGGCAAGAAGGTTTTGCGGAAGCGGGCATAGCTGACGCTGCTATTCAGCTATTGGAATCATCTATAGCCAGTGCAGTAGTTGAATCGAAAGAGGAAATTACCCTTGATGACGATGACGATACGACTTTTGCGCTAGAAACCTCTACGCCCGAGGCAGAGGAAGACCGACCTGGGCTCGAAGACGATATCTAAGTATTGTTCGTTGATCCGGCTTCGGTTAGTCACCAAGCCGGATCGTATGTACGCCTGCTTGTGTGCAAGTAAAATACAGGTGCAGTGCGTGAGGGGGAATGGCTGCGGCTATTTTTTCTGGCCACTCGATGGTTAGGCAGAAAGGCGAAACAAGGCAATCCTCCAGGCAAAGCGCTTCAAGCGCTTCTGGGTGCTCGAGCCGATAGGCATCGAGGTGTAGGAGCGTGCCACCTGGCCCTGTGTAGCTATTTAAAAGCGTAAAAGTAGGGCTTGTAACGGGTTGAGTAATTCCCCATGCCTGGGCAAGCCCTACAACAAAAGTGGTTTTTCCGGTGCCTAAATCTCCGTGAAGCGCAAGCACGCTGTCCGGGGGGAGTTCATGTGCAAAAGCCTTAGCCACTGCCTGTGTTTCCGTTACACAATGAGAAACAATCCCTTGTTTCAATTGCTCGATAATGGGTAGTCTGGTCATTTTTGGAGAGTATGAATGACGTTCTTTAAGTGCTCGTATCCGCGCCAGGCAGGCAGGGGGGCCCCTGTGTCCAGTCTACGCAACTCTGCTGGGCTTTCAGGTATTGAAATCGCAGACAGCCACCCGATGCGGTTTAAGGGTGTTTTAAAGGCATTTTTCCATTGTGTAATTAAATTAACTTCATCTGCTTTTGAATCTAGAACAAAGAGCAGCTCATAATCCTCTCCATCGCAAAAGGCATGCTCTAGGGGCGTTTTATTGGTATGTTGCGATTGTGTATACGCAGCAGGGGATATAGGGATTTGAGAAATATCGAAGACAGCTTCAATCCCAGGGGAGAAGAGGGCGTGGCAGTCTTTTGCCATGCCATCGGTTAAGTCTATTAAGCTTTTAATCCCCGGATAAGCAGATAAAAAAAGTCCTTCCGAGATGCGTGGTTCAAAGGTTAAGTGATGTCCGAGCAAGCTACCGCCGAGGGTGCCCGTAACCCATAGGCTGTCACCTGCCTGGCCCCCCACGCGTGTAATTGGATTGGTAGTTTCCCCAAGAAGGGTTGCATAGGCTGCAAAAAAATGAGGAGCCGTTGAGGTAATGTCGCCTCCTGCGAGGCAGATATTATTCTGCTCTGCGCAGGCTCGAAGCCCCCGGTAGAAGCCTTCTACAAATTTTAAACTGACATCGGGCCCCAGGAGTAACGTAATAAGGGCATCTCTGGGGGAGCCTCCCATTGCGGCGATATCGCTTAAATTTCGCTTGAGTAATTTTTCTCCTGCGGCCTCGGGCGTCGCGTTTTCATCAAAATGATGACCAAATACAACCCCATCTGTCGTGGCTAAAACACCGTTAGGATACGGGCGCAAAACGGCACAGTCATCTCCGATACCCTGTGGGGCCTTGGGGGTCGTAGGGCCTAGCCATGCTTTAATCAATTCGATTAGTCCCACCTCTCCTATGGCAGTTACACGGGCTGCAGGATCATTGGTAAATGGATTCATAGCCAGGCCGTAAAGGATTCAAGGGCCGCAGGGTCTATTAAAATGCACATAAAGCTTTGTGCGTTGAAAAGTGCATGGAATAAATAGGGAGTTCGAATATACCCCGTTGATTCATAGGCTATCGAAAGTAATATCCCGAGCAAGAAGAGGGGTAAAAATGAGAGCGTGTTGCAGTGGACGAGGGCAAAAAGGAGAGCGGTAAGCCCTGTTGCTAAGCGTTGAGGGATATGTTGCTTAAGAAAGCGGTATAAGCCGGCGCGGAAGAGACATTCTTCGCTAAGCGGGGCAATGACGATTGCCAAAAAGGCTAGGGCGACTAAGGCCCAGGGTTCTTTTGTTTCTTGTATAAGCTCCACCAGAGGTTGCGGAGGAGCCTCGCTCGGAAAGCCCAGATGTGCGGATAGCATTAATAGCCCAATCCACAAATGAGAGGTAAGCCAAATGAGAGGGAGCGCCATGCAATAGCTCCAAAAGCCTGAGAGCAGGGGTGTTGCATGCTGGCGGGCCTGTTGTCCCAGGGGCCAATTATGATGAAGTAGTGCTTTAATGCCTGCCAAGGTAAGGATGGCAAAATGGAGGGGGGCGCATTGTGCAAAACTATGCCACGCCAGGGGGGCATTTGAGTTAAGGGCCCAGGGCACTAACCAAAGGCGACTTATTTCTTGAAGGCCTAGGATTATTAGAGCAAGTGCCCAAATGAGTAGGCCCGTATTGAGTATAGAAGTCCTCCATGTAGGCGCCTTTAGGCTTAAAAAGCGGCAAGAGAGGAATTCCTGCACAAAAAGACGATAGGCCCCGAGTGCAAAAAGGCTCCATGAAAGTGATTGAAATAAAACCAGAGTGAACTTCATTGATCTTGATGCTTGTCAAAATGTGGGAGATTGTTAAAAAGAGCCACACCCAAAAAGAATCTTTTATGGAAAAAACACTTATTATCCTCAAGCCTGACTGCATGGAAAGCCGCAGCTCCGGAGAAGTCCTGCGTCGTTTTGAAGCTGCGGGCTTCGATGTTATTGCCTGCAAAATGATGCAGTTAGATGAAGCCATGCTTCGAGTGCATTATGCTCATCATGCGGATAAACCCTATTTTCCTGAAATTACAAGTTTCATGCAAAAACGCCCCGTGTTGGTCGTTGGGCTTCAAGGGCCTGATGTGATTCAGCGTGTGCGGGATTTACTCGGCCCTACGGATTCGACCCAAGCCCCCAAGGGAAGCATCCGTGGAGATCTAGGCCGGGGGAAGATGGAGAATATCGCTCATGCTTCCGATAGTGTCGAAAGCGCTACAGAAGAAATCAACCGGTTTTTCCAAAAAAGCGAAGTTTTTGAAATCTTAAAAGAGATTTAGCAAGCTTAACTAATTGTAGTATAGAGCAGTTCACGTAACGGCTGTATCTTTTAAAAGCCTCGGAGGATGACATTCTGAGGCTTTTAAATGCTTATTAAATACGGATTAGCAGCACAACTGCATGGGCTGCAATGGCAAGACCTTGTCCTATGGCGTCTTGCCCTTCATTGGTTGTAGCTTTGAGGCCAATTGCGCTCTCTGGTGTTTCGAGTGTGGTGGCCAGCATAGTTTTCATGGCGGCTACATGAGGCCCGATTTTTGGGGCTTCTGCAATGAGAGAAATATCGACATTGCCTATGCAATACCCCAGTCGTTTGGCCTCTGATACTGCTTTGGCTAAGATGATTTGAGAATTTACCCCACGCCACTGGGGGTCATTATTCGGGAAATAGTGACCAATATCAGGTAGCGCAAGGGCACCTAAAATAGCATCTGCAAGGGCATGGGTCAGGCAATCGGCGTCAGAATGCCCTTCTAATCCGCGCTCATAAGGGATGTGTACGCCTCCTAGGACGAGTTTTCTTCCGGCGATTACTTGATGGATGTCATAGCCATGGCCAATTCGCATAGGTGTATTCATGGGTATTGCTTAACGGTTGCTTAAGAGAAAAGTGATGTAGGGCAAGTCTGCGGGGGTTGTGAGCTTGGGGTTAGGATCTGGGTTTTCCACTAAAACAGTTGGGTGGCCTGCAAGTGTTGCGAGAGCACTATCATCCGTGACGTTTTCGGGGTGGGCGCGGTATGCTGCTAAAATTAAAGTATAATCGAATCCCTGTGGGGTTTCGGCCATCCAAAGGTGAGTTCGGTCTACTGTTTCAAGCA
>JANYEO010000126.1 GCA_025363025.1 Opitutia bacterium | reverse complement strand
GACTAACTTTATGGCCCCATACTGGGCGCACCCATCAAATCCGCGTCCATTTAGCCCACATAGGCCATGCAATTGCAGGAGACAAAACCTATGGGTGGCGCCCGAAGACAGGGGAACTCTCCCCCCAGCGCGTCCTCCTTCATGCCCAAAAGCTAGCGTTTGACCATCCTAAAACCGGCGAACGTCTCTCATTTGAAACCCCGCTGCCGGACGATATGGTGGCCTTTTGTAATCTTTTACGCGAGCAATCCACAGGCCAGCCCAAAGCGTAAATTGCGCTGGGAGTGGAAGACGGTGTCGACCTCTAAGCGCTCGGCAATAGCCAGCACAGTTAAAAGCGCTGTGGGGAAAATATCCACCCGAGAAGTCGGAAGCTTTGGGATACATAAGCGTTGATCCGTACCCATGTTCGAGACTTCTCGAAAAAGGGCTTTTAAATAAGGTACCCCCAATGTAGGCTGAATCTCCATAAACGGACGCCCTAAGCGATAGGCCAAAATAGACCGACTAATGGTAAAGGCCCCGCTCGTCCCCACCATAGGGCCAGGGATTAAGGGAAAGCCGCTGGCCTCTAGCACAGACTGCACCTCCTGCGTAATATGTGCCTGGGCCTCTAGGGTAAGCGGAGCTGTTTTGTCCTCCACCCATTTTTCCGTTAAACGAACGGCCCCTAAGGGGAGACTGATAGCTTGGATAATTTGCCCCTGCTCTACCCGAATACATTCTAAGCTGCCCCCGCCTAAATCAAAGGCCGAAAAGGCGGGAAGGCCCAGTAAAAAAGGATCCGTCACGACGCCCTGGGCAATCCCTTGGGCTTCTTCCTCCCCACTTAAAATAACCAATGGGTGCCCGGTGACTGATTGAATCATCCGCGCAAAGTCTTTTTTATTAACGGCCTCTCTCACGGCACTTGTCCCCACGATTAAAAGCTTATCTGGCTGAAAGGGCATGACTTCATTGACCAATTCCTTAACACTCTGAGCGGCAGCGGCCATAGCATCTGCATGCAAGCAAACAGGAGTATGAGCCATGCCAGCGCCCACCCGTGTCTCCCTCGTGGCTGCAAACAAGGGGCGAATGCCCCCTTCGTGCCGGGTAGCCACTAAAGCTTTAATACTGTTGCTCCCTAAATCAATAACAGCAACTACAGGGGATACATCAGATGACGGCGTTATCATAAGACAAATCCTTTGGGGGCGATAATTAAAACATACTCCCCTTTAACGGGATCTGCCGCGCACTGTGCTTTTACTTGAGACAAAGGGCCGACATAAAAGGACTCGAAGCGCTTGGTTATCTCTCTAGCAACTGCTATGACACGGTCCGGACCTAGGGCGATAAAAGCGGCCTCCAAAGACCGCTCTACCCGGTGGCAAGACTCGTACGCTACCACAGTATGGGTCGTCTCTAAATGAGATTCAAAAAAGGCTTGCCGGCCCCCTGACTTGGGGGGCACAAAACCGGCGAAGAAAAAAGCATCCGTCGGTAAGCCTGAAGCACTGAGAGCGGCGATAAGTGCGCAAGGACCAGGAAGCGGCACAACTGGCACACCCGCCTTGCGACAGGCCCGCACCAAGCGAAAGCCCGGGTCGTTAATCGTCGGGGTCCCCGCATCCGAAACCAAAGCAACAGAATCGTTATTTTTTAAACGCTCCAGCAATGTTTCGGCCATGAGGCGCTCGTTTTCATCTCTATACGAAATAAGGGGGCGCTCTATTCCCAAATACTGCAAGAGCTGGCGCGTTACCCTGGTATCCTCACAGGCAATAACGCTGACTGATTTTAAAACAAGCACCGCCCGCGCTGTAATATCCCCCAAATTCCCCAAGGGGGTTGAGACAACGTAGCAGTGACCAGGAGCTGCTGCCCAACTGGCTTCACGCTCTAAATTTAGCATGAAACAACAAGTAGAGGATGTAGGAAAACGCCTTGTTAGCGCCTTCCGCCTCCTTGTGCCCCCGGCATGTTACTCATCCCCGGAGGGGCGCCTTCCCAATCTGCTGGGCGAGCCCAGGGTAAGGAAGAATCGTCCGGAGTGCCCTGCGTACACCCTGCAAGGAGTACGGCTAGGCATGATAAACACAGTAACAGCGATTTCATAGGTACTTAAAATGGCTATTACTCGGAATTCGTCAACCGGGAAGAATGAAAAATCATGCATTCTGCTAGCGATCTCATTATAGGCACCCCATCCTTGATTCCGTAATAACCCGTGGCTCCATAAAATGAAGGAGATAATCCGGCCCGCCGGCTTT
>JANYEO010000098.1 GCA_025363025.1 Opitutia bacterium | reverse complement strand
CCATGCCGATTATGAAGCGTTTTTCTGTTTTATTTTATACCTTAGCAGGCTCTTTAATAGCCGCCCTAGGGGTACAAATAGAGCATGCGATGTATAATACGGATTGGCGCATAAATAGCCTCGTCTTTGACTTTAACCCGGAAACTTTCCCGATACTCCTCATGGGGGACTCCGTTATTGATACGGCCTTCAACACAGATAAGTCTCAAAAATCGATCACTTCATTTTTAGAAGACAGCACCGGGCACTTAATTTTTAATGCCTCGCTGGCTGGCATGCGGCCATTTGCCTATAGCTCTCTCCTCGATGCGATCCCGCTTAGAGATACCAAAACAGACCTTATTATCATTGAATTTAACCCTATTATTTATGCCTTCCCGCCAGACCCTAAGGGCTTCGATAAGTGGCTGGGCAAAATAAAAACCATTAAAAGGGAAATTCCGCCTTTGCGAGTTTTTTACAACTACATCATATCCTCCGATGAAGAAATTAACGGACAAGGCACTCACTCCGAACGGGCTACAAATGCGAAACTCAAGGCATTGGCTGAAGAGGGAGAAACGCGTACCATTTATCAAATATTCCAAACCAAAGACTTGACTTATTTAGACAAAATACCCCTCACCATTCAGGCCATTACAGAAAAAACACAAGCCTTGGCCGTTAAGACCCTCTTCTTTACACCCCCGCTGGACATGAAAATGTTGGAAAAAACGGTAGATGCAGAAACCATAAAATCCATCACCCTGCGCATCGAAAAAGCAAAAGCTGCCTGCGAAGCCCTGGGCATTCCCTTTATCGACCTACATGATGCCCTTGCGAATAGCCGGCACTTCCCCGATGCTTATCGCATGCACTTAGATGATTATGGCCGACAATTTGTCGCAATCGCCTTAGCCAAGGCCATTAAAGAGTATCACCTCGTACCTGAGCCTACGAGAGCGTGTGCCGCAGCACATAAGGAAGCAGCCCCCCTTGCTTATAATAATCGGCCTCTATAGCGGTATCTAAGCGAAGGGTTAAGGGAATACGCGTAAACTCCCCACTGGGATGAGTAACGACGAGATCCACTGTTTCGTGAGGCTTTAAGGTTACTCCTTCGAGCGTGAAAATCTCCTGCCCCGTCAAGGCCAGGTTCGCCTCCGTCATCCCATTTTTAAACTCAAGCGGGAGGACACCCATGCCAATTAAATTGCTACGGTGGATACGCTCAAAGCTAACCGCCACAACAGCCCGCACGCCCAAGAGGGCTGTCCCTTTGGCCGCCCAATCCCGGGAGCTGCCCATGCCATAATCTTTACCAGCGAAGACAATAAGCGGGACGTGCTCTGCCTTATAACGCTCGCACGCATCGAAGATAGGGAGGACCTCTCCACTGGGTACATGCGTTGTATACCCCCCTTCGCGGCCGGCTGCTAAGCGGTTTTTAATACGCCCATTAGCAAAGGTGCCACGCGTCATCACACGGTCATTCCCTCGGCGAGAGCCGTAGGAGTTAAAATCCTTCATAGTAACCCCATGCTCACTTAAATAACGACCTGCAGGGCTTTGTGGGGCAATGAAAGCCGCGGGGGAGATATGATCCGTCGTTACAGAATCCCCTAAAATAGCCAAAGCCCGCATTCCCTTTAACGATTTTAAAGGAGCCGCCATTAAGCTAAAGCCATCAAAAAAGGGAGGCTTTTGGATATAGGTAGAACCCGCTTTCCAGTCAAAGCGCGCCCCACCGGCTATAGGGATTTTCTCCCAATCTTTATTGGCAGTATAAACCTCTGCATACTTTGAACGAAAAAGTTCTGGCGTTAAAGCATGGGCTACAGCAGCTGCAATCTCTGCATCAGATGGCCAAATATCTTTTAAATAAACAGGCTGCCCCGCTGTATCCAAGCCCAAAGGCTCCGCCAAAAGATCAATATCTACCCGACCAGCCAAAGCAAAGGCCACGACGAGCGGGGGTGACATTAGAAAATTGGCCCGGACACTAGGGTGCACCCGCGCTTCAAAATTACGATTCCCCGAAAGCACACTGGCTGCAACAAGGTCTGCCGTATGCAACGTTGCCTCTACACCAGCATCTAATGGGCCACTATTGCCAATACATGTGGTACAGCCATAACCTACAAGATTAAAGCCGAGCTGATCTAAATAAGACTGCAAACCGGCTATCTTTAAATAATCTGACACCACACGGGACCCAGGCGCAAGGCTTGCCTTCACGCATTTGGGAACGCTTAAGCCTTTTTCTACTGCTTTTTTGGCCAACAGCCCAGCAGCCATCATCACGGACGGGTTCGATGTATTGGTACAACTAGTAATGGCGGCAATGACGACGCTGCCATGCTTTAAAACCTCATCTTTAAAAGGGCCTTCAGCAATAGGTGCCTCTTTCGATAAATCTGAAGCTTCACGCCCATAGCCCCCTTCTGCAACACTTGCACTAAAAAGCTGTTGAAATTGCGTCTTTAGCAAAGGCAGATCTATCCGATCTTGCGGACGCTTCGGCCCGGCCACGCAGGGCAAGACTTGGCTTAAGTCTAAGTCAAGTGTACGCGTATAACTTAAATCCCCCATTTGAGGCATCCCGAAGAGGCCTTGGGCTTTTAAATAAACTTCTACCTTGGCAATTTGAGCCTCACTACGGCCTGTCATCCGCAAATAATCAATCGTTTTTGCGTCTACCGGGAAGTACCCCATGGTAGCCCCATACTCAGGCGCCATATTGGCAATCGTTGCACGGTCCGCCACACTCAAAGTAGCCGCCCCCGTGCCAAAAAATTCTACAAATTGACCCACAACTTTTTCTTTACGAAGTAGCTCCGTTAAGCGCAAAGTAAGATCCGTCGCGGTAACCCCAGGGTTTAAAACGCCGTGCAAATGAACCCCAACCACGGCAGGCGTTTGAAAGTATACCGGCTGCCCCAACATCCCTACCTCTGCCTCGATGCCCCCAACCCCCCAACCTACAACGCCCATACCATTGACCATAGTGGTATGAGAATCCGTGCCAACGAGGGTATCAGGATAAAGCAGCACTTTATCATCAACTACTTTTTCGAAAACAACTTGGGCCAAATACTCCAAATTAACTTGGTGAACGATCCCAATGGCAGGGGGCACAACCGTAAAAGTTTTGAAGGCTTGCTGGCCCCATTTTAGGAACTCGTAACGCTCTTGATTGCGCTCAAACTCTGTTTTTAAATTAAAATCAAAAGACTCTGCTGTGCCAGAGCGATCTACCTGAACGGAATGATCTACCACTAAATTCACTGGAACCAAAGGCTCTATCACGGAAGGATCTGCCCCGAGCTCATAAACAGCCTCCCGCATGGCGGCTAAATCAACTAAGAGCGGAACCCCGGTAAAATCTTGCAGTAATACCCGTGCAACAACAAAGGGGACCTCTGCCTCCGCCGGGTGCTGCGCATCCCAACTCGCGAGGGCCCGCACATGCTCCGGAGTAATGACTTTGCCGTCGCAGTTACGCAAAACTGACTCAAGCACGATCCGAATACTCACTGGCAAGCGACTAATAGGGCCTACTCCATTCGCCTCTAATGCTGGTAAAGAATAGTACATCGCCTCCCTTCCATCTGGCAAATGAAGCGTTTTTAAAGTATTTAAAAAATCAAATAAAGCCATAAAAAGGGAGGCAAGGAGCCGTTAAAATAAAGACGAAAAACCCATACCTGCTATTAAACAGTAGCAAGCGCCTTCTTGATCTCTTCAAAAATAGGAAGGTTTTTTGGATCCTCAGAAGACCAGCTGTAAGCAATGACCCCATCTTTATTAATCACAAAAGCGGACCGTTTTGCGACGTCATGCAAACCCACAAGCGTTGGGCAAACGACATCGTAGGCTTTAATCGCTTCACGGTTAAAATCGCTCAAAACAGGGAACGTAATTTTGTTTTTCTCAGCCCAAGCTTCTCCTGCAAAAGGGCTATCTACACTGATTGCGTAAACCTTGGCCCCTAGGGTTGTATAAGCGGATAAATCTTCTGTAACCCCGCACATTTCTTGGGTACAGACTCCTGTAAAAGCCAAAGGGAAGAAAAGCAGCACAAGAGGCTCCTTCCCAAAATGATCCCCCAGGCGAACATCATGAAGACCTGTGGCTGTTTTATGCTTAAGCGTAACACTAGGGGCGAGAGAACCAGAAGAAAGGGCCATAATTTAAGAATATAGAAGAATTAAGGGAAATGAAAATGATTATACAAAGAGGTATGGATACTTTTCAATCGGATTATCATGAGACCGCTGCATAATGCATGCTTTATGAGTTTTTGGTCGGTTGTCGTTCCTCGAGTACCATATGTACACTCGTCACTCCGTCCTACAAATTCCTCAAAATCAAAGCATTCTGCAATCGGCCTCTTCATAATCCAGGGCCCTAACATTCGAACTTTCTCTGTCTTTTATTCGAAAACACTATTATGCAGAGGTCTCATCATAGAACGACTATACTTAATTACTATTTGAGCTTTACCAACAGGGCCTAAAAGGGCCAACATGGTAAATGATTACAAAGACGCCTGAGGCCCAGCTCGCTTTTTTAAAACAAAATACGGAACACTTAATCGATGAAGCCGACTTACTCGAACGCCTAAAAACAGGCAAGCCCCTCAAAATAAAGTTTGGAGTAGACCCTACCCGGCCAGATTTAACATTTGGGCACTTGGTAGTATTTAATAAACTACGAGCCTTCCAAGAATTGGGGCACGAGGCGATTTTGCTAATTGGGGATTATACGACGCTAATTGGAGACCCTTCTGAACGCTCGAGCACACGCCCAGTGCTCACACGGAAAGACATTCAGGAAAATACGAAAACTTACCTGTCCCAAGCTTTCAAAATATTAGACAAAGACAAAACAACTGTGCGCTACAATAGCGAATGGTTTGGCAAAATGGGCTTTGAAGACTGCCTAATATTGGCCCGCAAAATGACGGTGGCCCGCATGCTCGAGCGGGACGACTTTGCTAAACGCTATACCGGGGGCAGCCCTATCTCTATCGTTGAATTCCTCTACCCGCTGCTTCAAGGGTATGACTCTGTCGTGCTTGAAGCAGACATAGAACTGGGCGGGACGGACCAGCTCTTTAACCTGCTCGTAGGCCGCGCCCTGCAAAAAGAAGCCGGGCAAAAAGAGCAAATCGTCATGACCTCTCCCCTGCTAGTGGGGTTAGATGGAGTGCAGAAAATGTCCAAAAGCTTGGGCAACTATATCGCCTTTAATGACTCAGCCAAAGATATTTTTGGCAAAATACTCTCTATCCCCGATGAAGCCATGTGGGCCTATTACCGCTTGCTGCTTCTAGAAAGCCCTGAAAATATTGAGCAATTAAAAGCAAGCCACCCCATGGAGGCCAAAAAGCAATTAGCTGAACGCCTTGTTGCCCGCTTTTTTGATAAAGAAACCTCAATAGCAGAGCGATCAGCATTCGAGAATGTTTTCTCAAAAAAACAACTCCCCGAAGATATGCCCTGCTTTCAATGGGAAACATTAGCAGCAAAAGCCAGTGACATGCCGCTCATAGACTTACTGGCCGCAACTAGTCTATTTCCCAGCAAAAAAGAAATCCGCCGCTTAATTGAACAAGGAGCCATGCGCTTAAACGACGAAAAAGTAACGGACGGACACGTCAAACTTACTTTACCAACAGACGGGGATTATATATTCCATGCCGGAAAGCGGACCTTCTTTAAGATTACAGCTTAAAAACTATAAGAAATAAGCAAGATGCAAAATACTAAGACCGCTACACAGTAGCCTTTCAAATGCAGAGGCCGTGTGCAGAATGCTTTGATTTTCAGATGATTACGAGCGAGACGCGCGGAGCGTACGTTTTAGTACGTGAGCACGATGAACGCAGTAAGGGCTGAAAAGCATGCATTCTGCATATGGCCTCCTTAGTCTAGGGCACGAAATACAAGAGCCGCATTCTGCCCGCCAAAGCCAAGGTTATCACTGATAGCGACTCGGACTTTCCGCTTTATCTTAACATTAGGCGTATAATTAAGATCACACTCAGGGTCAGGCGTTTCGTAATTGATGGTGGGAGGGATCTCTCCTGTTTGCACCGCTTTGATAGCAACTGCGGCTTCAATAGCCCCTGCAGCCCCCAACAAATGCCCTGTCATAGATTTGGTAGAGCTAATGGCAATAGTCTTCGCATGCTCACCAAAGGCACGCTTGAAGGCCAATGTCTCAAATTTGTCATTATAAGGTGTAGAAGTACCGTGGGCATTAATATAGTCCACCTCCTCCGGTTTTATCTTCGCATCTGCTAAAGCTTGCGTAATGCATTTAGAAAGCGGCTTGCCCTCTGGGTCTGGGCTCGTAATATGATAGGCATCACACGTGGCAGCATAACCAGCTAACTCACAATAAATACGTGCCCCGCGTGCTTTGGCATGAGAAAGCGTCTCCAATACCAAAACCCCCGCCCCTTCCCCCATGATGAAGCCATCACGGTTAAGGTCAAAAGGACGACTAGCCCGCGCGGGCTCGTCATTAAAATTCGTACTCATCGCCCGCATAGCGCAAAAACCAGCATAACCTAAACTCGTAACCGCAGCTTCACTCCCACCGGCTAGCATAACATCTGCCTCGCCTCGTTGAAGAAAGCGAAAAGCTTCACCAATCGCATGGCAACTGGTAGCACAAGCACTTACAACGCCAAAATTCGGCCCCTGGGCTTTAAACTCTATCGCTACAATGCCCGAGGCAATATTAGCGATCAGCGACGGAATCATAAAAGGCGATACCTTGCGTGGCCCTTTTTCAAACAGGGTCATGGCCTGCTTCTCCATCGTCTCAATCCCCCCTATGCCGGAGCCGATAATAACGCCGAAACGAGACGCATCCGCCAATTTCGTCGTATCAAGTATTGCATCTTTTAAAGCTTCACGGGAAGCCGCCATCGCAAAATGGGAGTAACGATCATTCCGCTTCACTTCCTTTGGGTCCATGTACTGCTTCGCATCAAAGTCTTTGACCTCAGCCCCGACTTGACTTGGGTAATCCGTAGGGTCAAAAGTGGTAATACGCGTAATACCGCTTGTCCCAGCCAGGAGATTATCCCAATAAGTGGTAATATTGTGGCCGATTGAGGTAATGATGCCAATACCGGTAACGACGACCCGTTCAGGAGCAGATGATGTGGGCATTTAAAATAAGGGACCTACTAAATAATAGCTGAATATCATCATTAGCAAAAGCAAGGGCAGTTACCCTTAAGAGACAACTAACAGCTTAACTTTTCTAATAATCACACTGTAACTTTAAACTTCTAAAACAAGAACCATAGCGACCGCTTATAATGACTTGCGATTGAATAGAGTAAACAAATCAGCAAGCCATTATAAACGGCACATCTTGGCCTTACATTTTTGACGTAATGTAGGCGTTGATATCGCCTACCGTCATCAACTTTTCAGCATCTGTTTCAGGAATTTCTTTTCCTTGAAGCTCTGCTTTAAATTCTTCTTCGAAGGCCATAACCAACTCGACGGTGTCGAGGGAATCGGCCCCAAGGTCATTCAAAAAGTGAGCGGTAGGTACCACTTGCTCTTCGTTGACGTTTAATTGATTAACAATGATGCGCTTTACGCGCTCTTCGATGGAGAGGTCTGACATAATTGTAAAAATAAGTTAAGTATTGGAATCAAACGGAACAATCTCTTCAGCATCACATCACCATGCCGCCGTCAACTGAAAAAACTTGGCCCGTGATGTACCCTGATTCTTCTGAAGCTAAATACGTCACAATGCGAGCAATATCTGCAGCCTCCCCCATTCGCCCTAGAGGAATTGTCTTTTTGGCCATTTCCATAACTTCAGGAGAGAGGCCGGCTGTCATATCTGTAGCCGTAAAGCCAGGAGCCACAACATTCGCGGTAATAGCGCGGGAGGCAAATTCACGCGCGAGCGTCTTTGTATAGCCCAACAGCCCAGCTTTAGCTGCTGCATAATTGGCCTGGCCCGCATTCCCAATAAGCCCAACAACGGAAGAAATATTAATAATACGACCAAAACGCTTTTTAGTCATCGGCCGAATAAGGCCTTTTGTCCAATAAAACACACTCGACAGGTTGGTGGTAAGAACGAGATCCCAATCTTCTTCACTCATACGAATGAGCAAATTATCTTTGGTAATGCCCGCATTATTAACCAAAATATCAATACAGGTATGCTCTGTGAGTAAGGCCTCGCATGCGGCAGCAACAGCGACCTTGTCCGCAACATCTACTGCTAAGGCCTGGGCCTTGCCCCCGCTTTGGTTAATAGCGTCTGCAACGGCTCCACAACTATCGGCATTTTTGCTCACGCAAATAACCATGGCGCCCTCTGCGGCTAAATGCTCAGCAATGGCCCGCCCAATGCCTCGCCCTGCCCCGGTAACCAGAGCGATTCGATTTTCAAATGTTAATTTCATAGGGAAAACAAAGCGGTCAAAATGAAGAAACTTATAGCTATTGGCAAGTCGAGACCGCTGCATAATAACTTTTTCAAATAAAATACAGAGATCATGAAGAGACCGATTGCAGAATGCTTTGATTTTGAGGAATTTGTAGGGCGAAGCGACGAGTGTACATGCGGTACTCGAGGAACGACAACCGACCAAAAACTCAAAAGAAAGGCATTATGCA
>JANYEO010000082.1 GCA_025363025.1 Opitutia bacterium | reverse complement strand
CTATGAATTTGCCACAGGCGATTGCTGGGTTATTTCATGCAGGGTCCGTCGGTATTATCATGTCTGGTTGGTTGGGTACTATTAATTATGGGGTAATAACCGCCAGTAAGGTAGATCCTTTTATAAGAGAAAAAAAACAATGAGATCGTTTGGTGTTGTTGCATAATTCCCTCTTTTTGGCTCAAAACCGGGGTTTTTCGGTCGAGGATACCAATACACTCCCTCAAAAAACCCAATTTTGATTCCAAAAATATGAAACTCTGCAACAAACACCTGAAAATTTCGTTGTTGTTTAATTTTGCAACAACGCCGATCGTTTCATAATACCTGGATTTATAAGTTTTTGGTCGGATGTAAAGGTCTAGTAATACACTATAATTAATTATGGATACTGTTTTACGTGCGATACCGCACCGCCCCCCTTTTTTATTTGTGGGCAATGTTTTGGAAGAGACAGAAGGCGGCATCGTTGCGGAGCGTACTTTGCGCCCGGATGAAGCTTTTTTTGCGGGGCACTACCCGGGGAATCCTATTATGCCGGGGGTTTTAATTTGTGAAGCTATTTTTCAGGCAGCGGCTATTTATTTAACTCATAAAATGGAAAAAGCAGGCCAGGCGGTAATAGGCAAGACTCCTGTTTTGGCCCGTATAGAGGAAGCCCGCTTCCGCCGTATAGTACGCCCGGGGGAGACGATGACGATTGCCGTTACATGGAAGGAGACGGTGGGGCATTTCCATTTCCTTAAAGGGACGGTTAAAGTGGCAGGGCAGCTCGCCGCTTCTGTTCAGTTTGCTTTAGCAATGGTAGGGGAAGCAGAGGAAGCTTGAGAATGAGTTTTCTTAATCTTACTGATAAAACTTACTTGGTCCTTGGGGTGGCCAATAAAAAGAGTGTAGCCTATCACGTGGCTGCTATGATTGAGGCTGAAGGAGGCCGTGTGGTTTATAGTGTACGTTCGGAGGCGAGGCAAAAATCCCTTGAGAAATTGCTCACGGGTAAACTTGTTTATACCTGTGATGTTGAAAATGAGGCCGAGATAAAAGCCCTAGCAGAAGCTGTTGGAGGCGCCCATGGGCCCTTGGCAGGCATTGTTCACTCCGTTGCTTTTGCCAATTATAGCGAAGGGTTAAAATCTTTCTATGAAACGAAGCGGGCAGATTTTTTGCAAGCGACGAGTATTTCCGCGTTTTCATTGGTAGAGCTTGCCGGGGCTTTTAAGCCTTACTTAGCGAAAGACGCTTCGGTGGTTACCATTAGCATTTCTTCCACAGAGGTCACTGCAGCCAATTATGGGTATATGAGCCCGATTAAAGCTGCCCTTGAGGGGTGTGTGCGCTTTTTAGCTAAATCTTTTAGTCAGGATACGCAGGTGCGGTTTAATGCGGTTAAAGCGGGGCCGCTAAAAACAAGTGCGTCTGCCGGTATACCCGGTTATTTAGAGAATTATTTGTATGCGGAGGCTTTAACTTTTCGTAAGCAAGCCTTAGTGACAGAAGAGGTGGCAAATACCGTACTCTTCCTTTTAAGCCCGCGTTCTAGCGGTATTAATGGCCAAGGGATTATCGTAGATGCAGGTCTCGGGCAGAATTTTTTTGATGAGCAGGTGGTTAAGGCTTTTTCACGTACGATTTAAATAATGCAACTGCGCCATGTATGTATTGAGAGAATGGGTTATGCAGTGCCTGAGCATGCCTATACGTCCGCTCAGATAGAAGCTCGGCTGGAGGCTCTTTATACACGTTTAAAGCTGCCACTTGGGCGGTTAGAGCTTATGACGGGCATTCGGGAGCGTCGTTTTTGGGAGGAGCCTATAACACCGTCTGCTGCTGCTATTCGGGCCGCTCTGCCTATTTTAGAGGGAGAGCCTATCGACTGTGTCATTCATGCCTCTGTTTGCCGGGATCGTTTAGAGCCGGCAACGGCTGCGTATGTGCATGCAGGGCTTAAGTTATCTGCTAAGACATTGTTTTTTGATCTTTCAAGTGCGTGCTTAGGTTTTTTAAATGCGATGAAAGTGGCTGCGGCTTTTATCGAGGGGGGGCATATGGACCGCGTTCTCATTGTTTCGGGGGAAAATGGGCGCCCTCTTTTAGAGCATACGATTGAGCAATTATTAAAACCTGAGCAGACGCGTACCTCCATTAAACCTTATTTTGCCAACCTGACGATTGGAGCGGGGGCGGTGGCTATGCTTTTATGTCACGAAAAGGTACATGCAGCTGATAAGCCTTTGATACGGTTGAAAAATATTATGCATAGAGTAGATACCAGTGCGGTTCATCTGTGCGAAGGGGGCCATGCAGAAGGGGCAGCTTATGAGATGATGACGGATGCAGAAGCCCTTTTGAAAGCAGGGTTAGAGTTAGCTAAAAAGGCTTGGGTAGATTTTTGTGATACTTGCCATGTAAATGCTGAGTATTTTAAACGCATTATTACCCATCAAGTAGGGCGGCAACATCAGCTGCAGCTTTATGCAGCCCTAGGTTTAGATACACGCTACGATTTTTCAACATACGAAACCTGGGGAAATGTGGGCTCTGTCTCTGTGCCTCTTAGCCTAGCTCGTTATTTAGAGGTGCACGGTGGACTAGAAGGGCCCCTTGCCCTCCTTGGGATAGGTAGCGGGCTTACAACGAGCATGATGGAAATTACCTCTGGTGTATAATTTTGCTTCAGAATGAGACTTATTGATTTCAACTAATTTTAAAAAATGGCCCCTATAACTGAACTTCCCCGGTACTTACGGGTGCTTTATCCCTTCGAAAGTCATTTTTTTGAAGCCCCTGGGGGTAAGCTCCATTTTATTGATGAAGGGGAGGGGGAAGCCGTGCTGATGTTTCATGGCAACCCTACGTGGTCGTTTTATTATCGAAATTTGGTGTTATCATTGAAAGACCGTTACCGGGCCATTGCGGTAGATCATTTAGGCTGTGGGCTTTCGGATAGGCCTGCTAAGTTTACGTATCATCTGGCAGATCATATAGATAATGCTTGCCGTTTAGTAGAACATTTAGGGCTCAAGCGTTTTCACTTGGTCCTTCATGATTGGGGAGGGCCAGTTGGGCTAGGCTTGGCTCAGCGGCATTTTGATAAAGTTGGCAAAGTCGTTTTTTTAAATACCGCGGCTTTTTTTGCGCGTCCTTTGCCTTTACCCATTCAGCTTTGCCGAAGCGTAGGCTTGGGCGCACTGTTGACGCGTGGTTTAAATGCTTTTTTATTAGGCTCTATTTTTAAGTGTACGCAGCGGTCTTTAACTACAGAGACAAAGCATGGGTATTTGTGGCCTTATAAGACGATAAAGAACCGTGAAGCTATCTACCGTTTTGTGCGAGATATCCCGGTTAATTCGGCCCATCCCTCTTATCGTACGCTTAAAGACATTCAAGACTTCCTCCCTCACTTGGCGGAAAAATCGTTGCATGCCTTTTGGGGGATGAAAGATTTTGTTTTTGACGAAGCTTATTTAGACGCGTGGAGGGAGCATTACCCCTTGATGCCTATTAAACGTTATGAAGACGCTGGGCATTGGGTGCTCGAAGATGCTAAGGGGCGGATAGAATCGGATATAGCAGCATTCCTGGGGGATCGCTTGCCTAATGCATGATTTATGAGTTTTTGGTCGGTTGTCGTCCCTCGAGTACCTTTAGTACATTCGTCGCTCCGTCCTACAAATTCCTCAAAATCAAAGTATTAGGCAAGCGATCCCGTTGGGTTTTAACCACTCGCTATTGCCCAAAGAGCGCTATATAGTAAATCTAGTTGAATTAGCTCAAGCAAAAGAAGTGTTTTAAAGCATCATACAAGCGAGGGAATCCAGTAATTTTATCCTTAATCCAGCGTTTCATATTGGCCCAAAATTTTTCTATCGGATTTAAATCCGGCGAATACGGCGGTAAGAATATTAATTGAC
>JANYEO010000056.1 GCA_025363025.1 Opitutia bacterium | reverse complement strand
CTCCAAATAGGACAATGGACCTGTCCTGATTACTTTGCATTTTTACTAATGCACTGTCTCCGTGAAAAGCATCTTTTTTTAGTTGTTGATAAACAATGCTCCAGCCTGTGGCGGCTATTATGCAGAGCATGAAAAAAGTATGTATGGGGTGATTCATTACTCAAGGGTAGCTACAAAAATAGCTTAAGCGTTATCAGTAGATTTTTCGAGGGCACGCTTGGCTTTTAATTCAAATGTTTTGGCAACATTTAGGAATTCGTAGATTCCATGCAACCGAGAGAAATAGTATCCGCGGCGTCCATCTAAGAAGCCTTTTTGAAAAACGTACACATAAAGGAATCGAAGAGTTGGGCGAAACGGTAGGTGCAAAAAAATATGTTTGAGCCACCATTTAAGTCGCGTTTTTTGGTCTTTAATAGCGGCCGATGGGGCTGAACGTTTATCCATTGCAACACGAGCCTCCCAGTTGGAATAACGGTTATGCCTTTCAACAAAGCTATGAATGTCAGGGAATGC
Source organism: Opitutia bacterium (assembly GCA_025363025.1). GTDB lineage: Bacteria > Verrucomicrobiota > Verrucomicrobiia > Opitutales > JANYEO01 > JANYEO01. Next base: position 17,799 of record JANYEO010000056.1, on the reverse strand, counting down.
GTAATGGTCCATCATGCTTTTTAGGAAACCGGTTGTTCCTTCAACGACGAAGGGCTCGTGGACTTCGTTATCTCCGCTAGAGGTATCCCCTTCGGTGATGCGTTGATAGCGGCCTAGCTTATGACGAAAAAGCCGTATGATCCAATTAGGAAAATAGGCATGTTTTAGCCATTTATCCATAAAGAGAAAACGGCGGTTTATCCAGTACCCGGCATGAGGGTTTTTAAGGTCTGTCACAATGCTACGTATTTCAGCTTCTGTTTCCGGAGGCATGACTTCGTCGGCATCGAGGATAAGCACCCATTCATTACGAAAGGGGAGGGCTTCTAGCGCCCAATTACGCTTCTTAGGCCATACGCCATTAAAATTAAATTGTATAATTTGAGCTCCGTAATGTTCTGCAATTTCAATGGTGCCATCAGTACTTTGAGAATCGACAATAATGATTTCGTCTGCCCAAAGGATGGATTTGAGGGCTCTTTCAATTTGATGAGCTTCATTTTTAACGGGTAAAAGAACCGTTAGCGGGACTTTAGTGAGAGTTTGCATGAGAAAGAATTCGAGGTTTTTTAGGGAGACAAGGATGCCCCACGCATAGAAATTGAGCAGGTAGGTCCTTAATCACGACAGAGCGGGCTCCTATAATGCAGCTTTCGCCAATCGTTACGCCGGGGCCTACAAAACTATCTGCTGCAATCCACGCATGTGAGCCAATCGTTATCGGGTAAGCTTTCAAAGGAAACCCAGGGGTATCATAGGCATGAGTGCCAGTACATAAGTGTACGTTTTGCGAGATAATGGTTTGGTGCCCCAAAGTAATGAGGGCTTGGTTATATACGCGGCAATCATCTCCTAGGCAGGATTGGTCTCCCATTTTAAGATTCCACGGGGCCCAAATACGAACACTTGGGTAGATGTGGCAACCTTGGCCTAATTGAGCCCTAAAGCATCGTAAGATAAAAGCACGCCATGCGTGAAAAGGCCGTGGGGTGGTTTTAAAAAAAATACAAGCGATGAAACTCCAGAGTAGCCTTAGTAAACGATTTTTTAAAGTAAACGAGGGGCCGATAAGCGTGTTAGAGTTGATAGACATGGGGTAACGATTATTGTCAAAGCGAAAAGGTTTTAAGCTATATGCGGCGGAGCGTTTACTGTGCTTTTTTCTAAATCTTGCTTAATCATACCGTGTAGGGTGTTGGGTAAGTAATTAAGATTAAAGTTTTGCTTAAAGCATAGGCGTGCATTTTCTTTAAAGGTGGGCAAGGCTGATTCAGGCATTTCTATTGCAATTTGGATGAGACGTAGAGTGCCTTCTAGTGTATCACTATCAGCCCACCCTGCATTAGCCTGTGTAATTATTTGCCATGTATTAACTTCTCTAGAAAGCAGGACAGGCGTTCCCGCGGCCAGAGACTCTATTACGGCCATACCAAAATTTTCTTGATGAGAAGGTAGGATGAAGAAATCAGCAGCACACAAAGCTCCCCAACGGGCTAAGCCATCCAAGAAGTCGATAAAAATAATAGCTTTTTTTGAGCGGGCAGCAGCAGTTTTTAGCTGTTTATAATAATGAGCTTCGCTAGGTGCATGGGGACCGACAATGACGAGGGTCCATTCTTCTGTGTCATGAATTGGGCGTGTTTCCCAAAATTGATTCCAAGCTTTGACTAGAAAATGGACACCCTTTTTAGGGTGAATGCGGCTAAAAAAAAGCAAAACCCGTTGATTTTTAAGCAAAGGGTTTGCGTTTAAAAAAGCGGCTTTTGCGTCAGCTTCATTAATATTTTGAGTGCTGATACCATAAGCGGCAATACGTTTTTGACCTTTGAAGGATTGGCTAAAGGCGGAGGATTTTTCGAGCTCGTCTTCTGAAGTGAAGAAGAGGCCGTTTGCTTTATGTATTAAGTGTTTTTCAAATAAATTCCAATAAATACATTTTTTTAAGCGCTTAAGGGGATAGGCTTTGCTAAACCAAGAGTCCATCATCCCATGGGCAAATACATAGAAGGGGAAGTGTGATGGACGTTTTGCACGTAAAAACCCAAGCCCATGGTATTGCCAGAGCCCATGAATAACGGCTGCATCAAATGAATGGAGATTTTTATTTAACCATGGGGTTAATGTTGGAGTATAGCCGTAATGGTTATTTGTGGGGCCTAGTGCAATGATAGGCTGATTAATGTTTTTTAATGCAGGATTTTTTTTGTCATCTAAGCAAAGAAGTGTGGCTTCGTCTTTGGGGAGTTCTCTTAACCCTGCTGCAATTCCCCCTCCGCGAAGATCTAATGAATGAATGAGGTGGAGGACTTTCATGAGCTGTGTTTTAGTGTTTCATGATAAAATTCAAGGTAAGCGCGGGCCATGTGCTCGGTTGAAAAATGCTGTGTATGAGAAAGCCCTTGTTGCAGAATCTGGCTCTTTGATTCAGGGCTTTCGTTTAATATGTTGAATAGTATTTCGCTTGAATGGTCACACCATGTTTGTATTAAGGAGGGGTCGTCTGGGTAGGGCTCGATATAGGTTGCGGCTTTACCCCCAACTTCTTCCATAGGTTGTTTTTTAGTTGTTATGACACGGCATCCAGAAGCTATAGCTTCTAGTATGGGCCAACCAAAACCTTCTTCTAGTGAAGGAAAAATAAGACAACGAGCTTGGCTATAGAAAGCGTTTAAATCGTGATTAGATAAGGGGCCTGTTTCGATAATATCTGGGGTGATACTTAGTGTTTTTGCCAAAGATTTTAAAGTAGGCGTTAAGGGTTGGCCGACTAAAACAAGCTTCAAAGAGATAAGTGACTTTTTTTTAATAGAATCAAAGAGTTTTAAAAGCCCTTTGCGGTTTTTGTACCAATTATTATTGCCAACATGTAGTATATAGTCGCAATCCTTGAGTAAGGGCGCATGGGCTGCGAGAGAGGGCGTACATTCAGCCAGTGAAAGAGGCCTGTAGTTATAGTTAAGCCCATTATAAATAACGGATGATTTATCGCTGGGTTTTCCAATTGTTTCTATAAAATCTATCCGTGTTTTATTAGAAACAAAAACAATTGAAGGTGCATTTTTAAGGCCATTTTTAATCCACTTTTGAAATATGCGCCCTGTTTTTTTAATTGGGTTTTGCGTGAAATGACCTTCAGCAGAGCGAATAGCTAAAAGATCATGGCATGTAATGCAGGTTGAGTATGCGCGCAGTGATTTTAAGTAAGGTGAATTTGAGTGATCACAAATATGAATGATATCAAATTTGCCTGTTTTGGCTTTGAGCCTTAAAATAAAGGGGAATAAAATGAACTTATCGATATACCCTAGCCATTTTTTAAGCCCTTTAATTGAAAAACTAAATCTTTCAATAATTGGAACAGGCTTTATGAGTATGCAGGATTGCCCCATGCCTATAAATGCACTTTCTAGTACAGAGGCAAACCGCTGCATACTTTCTTGTCTATCAGCGGTATAGTTGCCGACGAGCAGTATTTTTAGAGGCGGCAGCATAGGTAGGGGCGTTGTCAACTGGAGGAGGATTGTTGCATGCAGCTAAACAGAGGCCGGCTGAAATAACAGCAAATCCTAGAATGGTGGGAGGGTTCCATTGACCGTTAAAGACTAAGGGAAGACAGGCTGCAAAAAGAAGAAAGGGGAGAGGATCTCTATTTTTTTGCGCAGCGTTCATAGATTTTAGCCCTAAATGGCAAACAAGCGCAACGCGGTAAATAATAAAGAACCATCCAATGAGCGGCCCCATTTCAAGAATAATGCGAGACCATTCTCCCTCTGACATAAGAAAGCCTACATCTCCTGTTAATAATTTTGCCCCTGCATTAGAACCCATACCGATTCCATATCCAAAAAAAGGTGCGTCTAGGGTTAGCGGATCGGTTAAGTAGCTTAAATAACGATCGACCAGTGCTGTTTGTACCCCTCCGGAATCTTCACCCGTTGAGCTTGTCCAGCGTTCCATAAATGTGCTGACACCTTCAGCAAAAAAAGGGATGAGGGATAGAATGCCGGCTAGTATGGCGCTTCCTATGGATATTCGGTACAGGTAACGTATGTTTCGCCCCGCCCATAACGCTGCAGGTATAGAAAATAAAATTACAAGCCCACAGGCTAAAGCATTTTGACGACTAATGGAGAAAGGAATAGCGCACGCAACAGCTGTTGCAAAAAAAGCAGTAACAATCCATTTAAACTGCCGCTTACCAATGAATTGTTGAAATAAGAAGGCTGTGACGAGTGGATAAAAAGAAGCAATGCCGGTAATAAACGAAAAAGTACCAGCTGGGCGAAAGCGACCTTTAGCGCCTATAATACCCCCTATTTGTGCCCCTGGCATAAAATTAATACGGGCATCTTGCGGGGAGTGAAATTGATAAATAATCAGTGCAGACATGAGTACACCTGACCATAGGAAGAAGGTGCCCATTCTTTCGATATCCTTTCGTTCGAGAATGCTTCCCATTACGAAAATGAGGGGTATATGAAGAAAGTTTGCCCGCAGCCCATATACAAGAACAATGCCATGAACATCATTGGTGCATAAAGACCCTAAGAGAGCAAAAACACCTAAAAAAAATAAAGTAATGATAAAGCCGTTGCGCGGGAAGCAACCCTTGGACATCGCGGCCATATAAATGAAGATCACCAAAGGGTCTCGAATAAGGAGTAGCCAATCAGAAAAACCAGGGAGCACCCACTTGCGTAGCCCGCCTTCAATTAAGAGCAGAAAAGCATATAACCAAATAAGATTTTTAATAAACCCCGTACGCTTATTTGCTTGGGCGGGTGCATAGGCATAGGAGGGTATTTGGGCGCGTGCAGTGGGGTAAGACATGAAGCTTATAAAAAGATAATTTTTGAATGCTTAATTTAATACAGAGTTTAAAAAATGAGCGAGTTGTTTTCGATATGTTGCCCATCCGTTTTGTTCCGCTGACGTACGGGCATTTTTACGAAATGCAGGGAGTTGTTCTTGATGAGTATAAAGCCAGTTAATTTTTTCTGCGATGGCTTCAGGGCTTCTGATTGGTATTAGAAACCCATTTTCGCTATCTGTTACCATGTCTTCCCCTCCTGTATTGGGTGTTATGAGAATGGGTAGCCCGCAGCCAAGGGCTTCTAGTTGTACGAGAGCTCGGCCTTCGATTATAGAAGGGAGGGCAAGCAAGTCTTGATTTTGCATCAATTGAAAAAGCGCTGCTTGGGGCATTGAAGAAAAATACGTAAAGCCAGGAAATTGCTTTTTGTAGAAACTAATAGGGAGGATGGGCGTGCCGACAACGGTTAAATGAGCTTTAGCAGGGCCAACAAGTTTCATTGCAGTAAAAAGATCTGCAAGGCCTTTGCGTTGGCTTAAGCTGCCGGCAAATAGGATTTTTAAGGGTCCCTGTTGTCGGGGGTTATTCCAATTATTGGTAAGCTCGGGTAGGGGGGCTCCGTAGGGTAATACAGTGCAGGGTTTATTTGATAAAATAGACGGTGGGATGGAACGCTTTACAAAGTCACTAGGGCAAATAATATGATCTGCGAGTTCAATTTCTTCAGACTTACGTTTGCATTTAGCGGGGCCATCCCTTGTCGTAATAAGTGTGCCTTCCCATTCTGGATAGCGTGTAGCTTCTTCTTTTAGTAAATGGTGTGCCGTTTCCCAGTAAGCAATGGGGAGCTCGTAGAGCGTCTTGATACCCTGTTGTTTTGCAATTTTAAATGTATTGAGGGCGCCATCTTCATAAGCATAGACAGCTTTTAGGGAATGTTTTTTTAAAGCTTCGGCGACGCGTTGATCTTGATCGTTATATAGTTGATCAATTTCTAGATGATGTTCTCTTTGCTTATGTTGTTGAAGGCGGCGTTTTAAGATACGTATGACTTCGTTGCTATAGCATGTATGAAGTAATGCAGTGGGTATTTTGTATGAACGGCGTTTAAGGGTTTTTTTAAAGCTTGGCCCGCTATATTTAAAGATCAAACTTTCTTCTGAAAACCCAAGGGTTGTATAAAAAGCTTTTAGGGCATTTATTTCCTGAAGTACGCGTAAGACTTCACGAACATTAGAATTGCCTGTTGGATGGCTAAGCAGAACACCGTTTTTTTCGCTCATTGAGAAATTGAGTTTATAAAAAGTTGAGCAATTTGAGATAGATTATCTGCAGGCGTAAACTTTTTTAAAGAAGGTAATGTTTCAGCAGATTCAGGGCTTAATATATGAAAGCCAGTTGGTAGATTGTTAGGAGTAAGTCCTGAGAAATGAACATCATCTCGGCATATAAGTGTCGGGAGGCCATGTGCTTTTAAAACAGCGGCACTGCCAGATTTTTCGATTAAGCTTAATGGTGTTGTAGCGACTCCATAATCAAGTTCTTGCAAGCATAAGGATAATGCTTTTTCTGTAAGAGGAATTGCTTTTGCAAAGATTACGTCATTTAGATCATTTTTGCAAAATTCATCCCAGGAAATTTTGCTTGCCCCGAGGTGTCCTATAGAAAGAACTACAGCTTTTTTCCCTGTTTTTTTTGTGACTTGAGTAATAGTTTTTAAAAATAATTTGGGTGAGAAGTTGCGATAAATACTGCCAAAAAAACCAAAGATCAAAAAGTGGTTACGTGTATCTGTTGAGATATTAATACCTTGTTCTTTCAGTAGCGGAATTAAACAGGATTCTTTTTCTTGTGTTGTAATGGGTATGTTTGAAAATAACGGAAGAAGAGTAGAGGTAATACCTTCTTGTTTTAAAAGATATTGGTAGGTAGGGGAGTGTGTATGCAGATGATTGGCTTGCGTGAAGATGGGTTTAATTAAATTTTTTTGGAGCCATCCGACTATCTTTTCTTTAATGGGTGCTTCTTTATGGGGCCCAATCCAAAGTTCGTGAGCCATAATATGGCAGCGGGTATTTCCTTTAATGCGCTTTAAAAAATTGGCAACCTTCCAACATAATCCTTTTGGGTGAAAACTATAGCAAACGAATTGAAGGCTTATGCAATCGGGTCTAAATTGTAATAAGTGCGCTTTGAGTTTATTTTCCTGGTCTTTCTGGTAGAGAGCTTTTGGTAGACGCAAAATAGTTATAGGCCCGTTGGTAAGTTGAGGGCTTTTGATCCATTTATCGTTTATAGATATAATGGTGATGGTATGGCCAATTGCTTGGCAAGCCTCAGCCAAACGTTTGACATAGTCGCCGACGCCATCTCTTCCCGCTTCGATGCAGCCACATATAAAAGCGATTTTCACGGAATAGTATTAAAAGCCTTCCAGGCTTGCCTTAGACGATTTTTCATTTGCTGACCTATGGGTTTTTTTCGAACATCTAAAAATTGTTCCTGATAGGCTTTTTTTTCTGAAGAAGATAAATAATCAAAAAAGAGTTGATCAATCTTTAAGCGCCCATCGGCTTTGCAGCCTGCCCAGTGTATAAAGTATGGGGTTTGTGCGGGGCTTTTCCAGTAGGGTGTATAAGTGTCTATATAATCGCCTGCCCAGGTAGACTCCATATTATAAGGGGGTAATGTTAGGTTAACAAAAGGAGGGCTTTTTAAAAATACGAGTAGGTTAAGGCCTGGTTGATCATTATAAGGGTTATCTAAAATAGTGCTTTTGTAAGGCAATTGTTCTCCTGTTTTTTTTAGATCTTCTATCTCATATAAAGACCGATCACAGGCAAATTGACCCGCGTTAAATACGAAACGTTGCCATGTAGTCGTTCTGCTTTTGAAAATAGTCTTACTTTGCGCAAACTGTGTATCGTCTGGGTTGTGCCAATGACAGCAGGATGCAATAAATCCTGTTTGGCCTTCAAGCGCTGATTCAGGTGAGCGAATAAAGATGCAATCCGTATCAATAAATTGGTAAGCTTTTTCGAGCAAGCATGCGTATTTCCGCATAGATCGGTGCGCTTTATGCGAGTTTAACCATTGGAGTATCGGTTTGTTTTCAAACCATTTTGATCCTTCTGGTAATTCAAATTTATCATCATCGTAAGGGATGACCCATAGCGGAAGTTCACACCCTGTAGCGCGTAAAGAGCGCTCCATTGCAATAAAAGGGAGCTCTACTTTTTTATTTGCGAGGGTTATGATTTTTTCGAGTTTCATCGTTTTCCAAGCCCAAATAGATAAGTAATAAGATGGCCTAATCCATGGTAGGATTCTTCACCAACCCATTTTATAAATTGCTTAAGGATTAAACGGTAATAGTACCAGGTTTTATAATCTTCAGGCATCAGCTCAACCGTTTTATGCCCCGTAAGTACACTATACAGCGCATAGGTGCTTAAGTCTTTTTCTTTAAATTCTCCCTCTGGCTTACGAGCAGCAACAAAGCTTCCGGGTCCATCAGTATCAAACTCCGTTCCGAGAATTTCAAAATCTTCAAGAAGGGCGCGAAAATCTTCTTCGGTATAGCGCCAGAAGTCTGTCGGGTGCCCGTGATAATGATATCCAGGTGCTGGAGCTGTAATAACGATATAGCCTCCTGGTTTGAGGATACGTTTCATGTTTGAAAGCGTTTTTCGCCAATAGCGACTATGCTCCATCGTCTCAAGGCATACGATGACGTCGAAGCTATTATTTCCATAAGTGTCAGCCAAGTCATCTGCATTCATAACGCGGTCGACGGAAGGACCAGGGATCATATCAATGCCTAAAAATTCAGCTGCCCCATAGGCTTCAAAAAGAGGGCGGATTGATCCATTAAAATCGCAAGCCCCTATATCAATCACGCGCTTTCCGTGTATGCGATCGGGAGGTAGGTGTTTAGCGGCGAATACAATACAGCTGACGCGTGGCATAAATATATAAGGGGTTATTTTAAACTGTGGGCTTCTTTTTTAGAGTCACCCAGGGAGCGTTGAAGAGATGTTTATAACGATTATCATAGTGATGCTTTTCTTGCAACAATGAAGCCAATCGCCCCCATTGTTCAGCCCATAAAGCGGCATTGGTTTGCCCTTTATTTTTTTCGCTTTTAGGAAAGCAGCCTTTATAGGCATGTCTTATTAAATGATAGGTGCATTTTAATGCTTCTTTCCACCATTTATTTTGGTGGAAAGGTTGATTGTTTTTTAAGGCTTTATATAAGCCTTCATAGACTTCAAGGACTAGAGATTGACGTCCAAACCCTTCTCGTAATCCCATTAAATAAGCCCAATTGAGGCGATATTTTGGGATGAAGTGCTGGAGGCGTAGCGCTGGGTCATACCATAAAGTCCAATCATTGAGGAGGAGGGCATAGCCTAGTTCAAAATCTCCTCCAGAGCTAAGGGCTTTGCCTTTTCGATCGCTTAAAAGGTGTTGAAAGCCTGCTTCTTTTAAATTTAGCCAGGCTGTTTTTCTTAAACAAAGACCGGCTCCGCACAGTGGATGGTGTATCGCTTGTGCCTCGGGGTAAAGGTTCCATACAGTATAATTGCCTTTATATTTCTCGAACCAATGCGGCGGTGGCACTTCGCATACAGGAAAAATAGAACCTCCACAGGCTGCAATTTTTTTGTCACTTTCAAAAATAGATAATACCTTTTCAATCCAATCAGGCTCAACCCAATTATCATCGTCGATGAGGCCTATGAAATCATGAGTGGCTTCTTTTAATCCGCGTTCCCGTGCATGGCTTAACCCAATATTTGGTTCATGAATAATGCGCATCGGGGCAATTGGATTTTTATGCCATATTGCCTGTGCAATGGTTACTGTTTCATCGGTAGATCCATTGTCGATAAGTAAAATTTCCCAGGAGTAACTTGGGTCTACGACTTGGGCTTGCAAGCGTTCTAGTGTGGGTGCAATGCGCAGGGCACTATTGTGACAGCACAGGGCAATGGATAAACCCTTTTGCATCGATTAGGATTTTGATAGTGGCTTAATAAAGTCATTGATGCGCCGTGTTACTCCTTTTTCGATGCGCATTTTCAATTGATAGGCTTTCACGATTAATTGCTGGAGGGGGGGCATTTTATCAAATGCTTTTTTTCTTAATGCATCGCAGCGTTTAAACATGGATCCTCTTTGAGCATCTTCAAATGTTTTGGCCCCCGGGATAAAGCGAAAGTTCCCCCATGTTTCATTGCTATAAAAGATTGAGGCAGCTCCATAAGCCCGTATTAAAAAATCTAAATCCATTGTGTAATGGTCTGTTGCATCATAATCGCCTATGCTATCATGCAGGACTTTATGATAAAAATAAGCAGAAGGATTGTAGGATGTTTCATATCCGGCAATGAGTTGGTATAAGTTATGAGCCTTAGGCTTATTTAAACTGAGTTTAATGTCTCCTTCTCCCCACATTTGACAATTTCCCATCCATAAGCTTAGTGGGTTCGCTTGGTTAATTTTTTTTAGTATAAGCCCAAGGGTGCCTGTTTCGTAGAAATCATCTACATTAAGAAAGCCAATCACAGATCCGCGCGCATGCCGAATCGCCTTATTCATTGCGTTTGATTGACCGGTATCTTTTTCTGAAAAAAAGCGAATGTGTGGATGGTCTGCTGCATAGGCTTGAATAATTTCAACAGTACCATCTGTTGATGCCCCATCGCAAATAATATGTTCAATTAGGTCAGGGTCGCAGGTATTTTTAATTTCAGAAAGTACGTTCTCAATGCATCCGGTTATAAAGGGCTTTGAGTTAAAGACCGGTGTTAAGATAGATAATTGCGGCATCTCGTTCATGAGCGCTTTTTTCGCATGGGTACTTTAAGAGGAGGGATTTTTTCATGAAATCGCATAAAGAGTGGTATAAATAAAAACCCTTTAACATAGCGGGGGACAAACGTTTTTGGATTACCAAAGCAACGCCATAACCAGCCAAGATAACATTGATCAACCCAGTTTGGGATATAAGTTTGGCGGCCTGTCATAAAGCCTAAGGCAGCCCCCGTGCAAATAATTGTGGCCGGGTAAGTAAGGTTTTGTTTTAAAAAATGTCCTAAGCGTTCCTGTGTCCCTCCTCCAATATTTATTATGATAAAAGGCGGTTGCTTTTCATTTAAAATAGTCAGTAGTTTGTTGTCTTTGATGTAGCCTGTTTTATAGAGTGGGGCGAGGTAAGTATCGTTTTTTGTTAAATGAAACCCTTGCTGACTATTGAGCCATTTAACCCCAGCTTCCGTATCTTTATCAGACGCCATGACCCAGAAGGATGTCCCTAATGGGCGTAGACGTTTAGACCGAATGAGGGTCCATAAAAAACGATAACCTGATATACGTTTTATCCTACGTGATGGATGTGTGAAGTTCCAGCACAAGGCCATAAGCCCGCTATCCGCAATTGCAATATCTGCAGCTTCAACCGCTTCACGGTAATAAGGATCATCTTGAAGCCCTAGCATGGAGGGAGCCGATGGGGCGATGAGGAGGCTGCCGACACCGAGATGTTTTAAGAGTGTAGGCAAGTCTTCTTTAAAGAAACGAAGCCCTAGGACTGTTTCGTAAGCACTGTCTGGAAAGTTAGATTCTTGAATTGGGCTAACAGTTGTTTTCATGGCAAGCAGGTTTTTTCTTTAAACCTTTAAGTGCGTTATAAAGGGGGGCAGGCAAGGTACGTTTTAAAAGAGGACCCAGGTAGTTTGGGCTCATCCAATAGGCTGTCATGCGTGGAATAATGTATTTTAAATTTTTCCAATATTGAGGATAAGACCAAAAACGCCTTGTGTGTTCCCAGAATGAAAATTCATCATGATAATACAATGAGCGATATTGAAGCACGTAAGGGATTGAAGTGCGAATGAGCTTTAAATAATCATCCCGTATGAAGCGTAGAACATTTTTCTGTACGCCTTCTGTTTCTAAAATATCATACATCACTGGCATGTTTCTTAAGCATGCAGAAGCCGCAAAAGCACCCCAGGTTATATCGCGGGATGCTGCAACGTAAGGGTATCCAATGTAATAACCGGGTTTATGCAAAGCGTTTTTCGCTAAATAAGCGGCATATCCAAAGCTGCTATCGAGTTTATGGAAAAAACCAGAGGCTGCATTAAAAGCAAAAGCATCTCGCCATAACTTATGCCGTACAATACCGGCATACATCGGGGTAAAGCAGAGGGCATCGTATGCCGGTATTTCGCCGAGCCATTTGAGAGGTTTTTCAGTAAAGTTATGTTTTCCGTAAAAGCAGGGAGCCATTGTTTCATCGTCAATGGGTAGGTCTTCTATTTTAGGCATTTCCGCTGGTGTCGCAGGTGGCCTAAAAAAACTATAACTCATATAGACGAAATCAATTTCAGGATTTGCCTGCAGTGTTTCGACTACTTTTTGAACGGCCCCTGGTCTTAAAAAATCGTCGTTACCCAGTAGCCATACAAAGTCTCCATGGGATTGGTCTAAGGTAAAGAGATAGTTTTTGTTGTTCTTTAAATTTTTTTCCTGTGGGTAATAACGGATATAATCAGGATATTCCGCCTTTAGCCTTGCGAGTACTTCTAGACTATTGTCCGGGGATGCATCATCGGAGACTACGACTTCTACCAAAGGGCCTAATGCTTTTACTTGTTCAAGGGTTATCCTTAAGGATGCTTCAAGCCAGGCGGCTTTTTTGTGTGAAGGCACGCATATAGAGAGTAAGGGTTTGGGCGTGCTCATGATATATTAATCTCAGTGGATGAAATAGGCTTTGTTTCCCAATGGAGTTTTGGGCGAATAAGCCCAGGCCAGTGGGGGTGGTAAACGGTATGCCACTGAGGGCTATCATGTAGGGTAAATTCAATTTCTCGTTCGGAAACAGCACGTGGGTTGTGTAGATTTTCCGCCAAGTAGACATTTACGAGATAATGCCCATTTGTTAGCAAGTTAGGCGGTAAGGTGCAGCTTAAGCGGTAATCTCCTCTATTGTAAGGGGTCTCTAGTTCTGGGCTGCCATCTTCACTGGTTGAGCATAAAGAGGCTGATTGAAAGAGTAAGTTCTCGTGTTTATCAACAAGAGTTATGTAGCAGGTCAGCTTTGTATTTGGTTTAAATAATTCAAAATCGATATGGATACTAAAAGGCTCATCGATGATGAGTTGATTGGATTGTTTATCAGGGCTACTAATATGGACGCCTAATAGTTTAACCACTTCATCCCCGGGTCCTTCTCCTTTAGCCCATGTTTTTTGACCGCCTTTAGAACGGATAGAGCCAATATAATTTGATAGCACTTGGTCCGATGGCCCATCTTCGACGACGCGGCCTTTTTCAAGCCATATCGCACGCGGGCACAGGGCGCCTAGTACCGCTAATTGGTGGCTTACGAAAAGAACAGTGCGCCCTTCGCGGGCCCGTTCACGCATTTTATCAATACATTTTTTTTGGAAGAGGGCATCGCCTACGGCAAGTACTTCATCTACGATAACAATTTCTGCACTTAAAAATGCGGCTACAGCAAAAGCGAGCCTTAGACGCATGCCGCTAGAGTAACGCTTAATGGGTGTATCAATAAATTTTTCGACTCCGGAAAAATCTACAATTGCATCGAAATTACGTACAATGTCTTTTTTGGACATGCCTAAAATGGCTCCATTTAAAAAAGTATTTTCTCGTCCCGTTAAATCAGGGTGAAAGCCTGTACCCACTTCTAGTAAAGAAGCCGTTCTGCCACGTAATCTGACTTCGCCTTTGGTTGGGGTTGTAACCCTAGCTAAAATTTTAAGTAAAGTGGATTTTCCCGCTCCATTTTTCCCGATAATGCCAACAACTTCTCCTGGCTTTATAATCATGGAGACATCATTTAACGCCCATAGGTCTTTCCCTACGGCTCGTTCCTTGCAGTGCTCTTTTTCCCCCCATGCATCATCATGGTAAACAACCGTTTGTTTTTTAATACGTTTACTCCACCATTCAGCCAAACTTTCTTTAAGCGAATTTGCACCCAGTGTTCCCAGTCGGTAACACTTAGCTACATTTTCTACTTCGATAATCGGGGTTTCCATAATCGATTAAGCCGTATCAGTGGAATGAATTTCAGCCCGTTTAAATAAAATTAGGCCTGTTAAAAGAATGATGCCTGTAATCCCAATTGATCTCATATAGAGGTTATAATCAATTACTCCTGCGGATAAAAAGATGTGCCTTATGCCTTCAATGGGTGCCGTAGCGGGGTTTAGCGTAATCCAATCGTGGTAAGCTGCGGGTACGGCTGATAGCGGGTAGATGATGGGCGTTCCATACATCCATAGTTGGACAAGTACAGGGACGAGGTAGCTTAAATCTCGGTAGCGCGCGGTTAAGGCGCTAGACCATAACGCACAACCAAGCCCTAATAAACCCAAGTGCAAAACAAAGAGCGGGAAAAGCCCCCATGTTATATTAGGCAAAGGCAGGCCTTCTGTCCCAGTGGCAAAAAAATAAACATAAAAGCCGAGAAAGAGCCCTAACTGCACCAAGAGGCTGAAGATATTCGAAATTAAAATACTCAGCGGTACGACAAGCCGGGGAAAGTATACTTTTTGGAACATATCGGCGTGCGTTGTAAATGTAGTCGCCCCCATCGTGAAGGTTTGGGCTAAGTAGTTCCACCCGATGAGTCCATTTAGGTAAAAGAGAATAGCCGGCACGCCCCCGGTTGAAATACGCGCAATTTGCCCAAATACGACACTAAAGACACAGGTTGTCAAAAGGGGTTGGAGGAGAAACCATAAAGGTCCTAAAATAGTTTGTCGGTATTTTGAGGAGAAGTCTCGCTTCACCAGGAGCATCAAAAGGTCTCGGTAATGCCATATTTCTGCCCAATCAATTTTCAATAAAGGTCGGCTTGGGCGAATAACGAGTGGCCGCCCCAGCTGAGGGGTGGAGGTAGAGGGTAGAGGTTGAGGCGTTGTATCCACAAATGTGGGGGGTAGAATACGCTTAAAGTTCTAGCTATATTTTTCTTATGTCGCAAGGTCTTTCATTAGTCGCATTTCTCATCAGGGCTCAATTATTTAATGTATATAATTCGCTAAAAATCAGGATTGTTTCATTTTAATCATCTCGTAGCCTTTAAAAAGTACCGTTGAATTTTTAATAGGTGTGTAGTACCATTCCTTTTGCTTTTTTGTATACCCCTTAATGTATGTCTGATCCTCGTGCCCACGGCCTTCTCCAATTGCATAGCCTGGGGCTTTGGTTGTTGCTTATTGGCCTTTTCATAATCCAAAGTCTTGGGGTCCCTTTAGTGACAGGCAGTGAACTCCCTTGGGCTTCTGCTCATTTTTGGTATGTACTAGCCCTTACGCTTTCAGCTTTATTTTTTACTCGTTTAAGTGAGAAGGAAGGGCTATTGCCGGCTCGTCATTCGTTAGCAGGGTGGCTGAAGTTAACCTTATATCAATCAGGTTTATTAGGCCTTTTTCTTTTAGCGCTGGCCCTATCAGCGGACGAAGTACCTTTGGGGCAGTTTTTTTTAATCCGTTATTATTTTTCTGCGGTGTTTGTTTTAGGCTTGGCTAATCGATTTTTGCCCCTGATTTTGGCTCGGTTTTGTTATAAGGGAGGGTATTTGGAGGTATGTGTGTTGATGGGTTCGGTTAAATCTAGTCAACCCCTTCTTAGTTGGGCAGAGTTAGAAAGCCAACTTGGGCGGATTGTTATTGGTCTGTTAACAGAAGATACGCCTGATACTGCTTCGGGCATTCCCATTATTGGTAAGCCGGCAGACTTACCTTTTATCTTGAAGCATTATGGGGTTCATCAAGTCATTCTTTTGGAGAATAAAGAAGCAACAGTTGTTCATCAGCTTAAAGTTTTTTGTGAGCAAGCGGGGGTACGGTTTTCTCTTTATAATGCTTGGCAGGCCCATTTTAAAGAACCCCTAGTATTATTAACAGAATTGGGTCAACCGTTTTTTACCTTACAAGAAGAACCTTTAGAGAGCCCTTTTTGCCGTATGCTCAAGCGTACGTTTGATATTGTTTTTTCATTGCTTATTGTACTTTTTATTATACCGCCTTTGGCACTTTTAGTTTGGTTTTTTCAACAATGGCAGGCCCCTGGCCCTCTTTTTTATAGACAAGAGCGTACGGGTCTCAGTGGGCATGTTTTTTTGTTATTTAAATTTCGTTCTATGCGGGTAGAAGTGCCAGGGGAATCCATGGCTTCGGGTAAACGTGTTTTTCCATTTGGCCGTTTTATTCGGCGGGCAAGCTTAGATGAGCTCCCTCAGTTTATTAATGTTTTTTTAGGGCATATGAGTGTGGTGGGTCCACGGCCCCATTGGACGGTGGAAGAGCCTTTGTTTAGTGAATTTGCCCCTGCCTATCGCCAGCGCCATTGGGTAAAGCCCGGCATTACAGGCTTAGCTCAAGCCAAAGGCCTGAGAGGGGAAGTGTGCGAGCCTGCCCCTATGCGGCAACGGGTCGCTTGGGATTTTTATTACCTTACGCATTGGTCTCCTTACTTAGATGTAGAAATTATTGTATTAACGGCCCTGCAGGTTCTTTTCCCGCCTCCAGGGGCCCGTTAAAGTTTTGCTCTTATGACACTCACGCGCGCGCCTTTTTTTTTGCCGGGTCAATCGTTAGAAAGCCCTGGCAGGGCGCTGCCCATTATTATTTTTTTAGTGGAGGGTCATCAGCCTTCGGTGGAAGTTTGCCATCGGTTATTTTCAGAAGAGCCTACGATTAGTTTTTATGCATTTGATACGGTAGAAGCTGCTGCAGAGGCTTCACGTACCGTGCACCCTACGGTACTCCTTCTCTCATTGCCGCTTTTAGGGTATGCAGGTCTAGAGGCTTTGGCCGCTATCCGTACGCAAGCTTCTTTGGTAGAAGTGCCCTTGTTAATTTTAGCTGATTCAGCGGAAGAAGGTGCCCCCTCAAGGGTGGATGCTTTTCGCTTGGGGGCTACAGATTATCTAGGAAAATGGCCGGAGCCATTAGAGTTTGCCGCACGTGTACGCAGCCATGCACAGGCTTATGGTCATTTGCTGGAGCGTCGCAAAGCTTATATCGCCCTTCAGGCTAGCCAAGCTTCTTTGAAGGCAGAACTCGCTGCAGCGGAGGCGTACCTGCAAGGGCTAATACCTAAACCCTTTTCGAATCATTTTTTTAAGGTAGATTGGTTTTTAGAAGCTTCGGAATATTTGGGAGGGGATACCTTAGGGTTTCATGCGCTAGATGAGCGTCATTGGGCCTTTTATGTCATTGATGTATGTGGCCATGGGGTAGGGGCGGCTCTTTTTTCAGTCCTTATTTTAAATAGCCTAAGCCACAGTCTCTTGCCAGGGGTGGATTATACGAAGCCTGAGGTTGTATTAAGCGCTCTCAATCAGGCCTTCCCTATGGAGGACCATGCAGGCATGTATTTTACAGCGTGGTATGGCGTGTATGATGTTCAATCCGGTCTTTTAACCTACGCCTCCGGAGGTCATCCTCCAGCCTTGTTACTGCCCTCCAAGTTAAACACAATGCTTCCGGTTGAATCTTTAAAAACACCAGGCTTAGTGCTAGGTGCAGATAGTCAGAGTGTTTACTGTTCTCAATCCATCGCAGTTGCTTCAGGTAGTCGCCTGTATGTGTTTAGTGATGGCGTTTTCGAAGTAGAGTTCTTGCCTGCTCATACTTTTCTTGGGATGCCCGGTTGGCTGATGGAGCTTCAAAAACCCGTTCCTCCTGGCCTATCAAAACCGCGCATCCTCTTTAATGCTATCCGCGCCCGTCACGGTCGTTCCACCCTTGAGGACGATTTTACCGTGCTCGAGGTCTGTTTTAATTGAACCGCTTGCAGAAAATAGAGGAAGGGTTTATCCTGAAACATGATTATCATTTTCTACGATGGCGCTTGCTCCCTGTGCCGGCGGTTTAAAGTGCGCTACGAAAATCGCTTAAGCCCTTTAGCCGTCGAGTGGGTAGATGTTGCTC
>JANYEO010000048.1 GCA_025363025.1 Opitutia bacterium | reverse complement strand
CCCTTTGGAAAAGCTGCTGTAGATTCTGACCTGCTCTTCCTGCTGACCGTCCTGCAGATCCTGCTACCGATGCTGAAGCTGAAGATCCGACTTTGGTGACGGTTCTGTCTCCAAGAGTTGAAACGACCCGAACGATGTCGTCTCCGTAGGTGCTGGCAAGATGTCCCGCTCCTCTTGTTGCTGCACCCACAGCCCTTCCTGCGCCTCTCATGAAGGCTCTCCCTCCCGCTCCGTACACCCGCTGAGTCGCCACGATGTATAGGAGAAGGTGGAAGAGTCGAGCCTTGGAAGCGGTCATCTAAAACAAATTATGTTTTCAAAAACTTACCTAGGTTTACAAATTAAGAAAAGAAAAAAAACTTACCTTGATTGGTGGATGCCGCAGACAAACACAAGTTTACGACCGGGCTGGACTAACCCTGGTCGGGAAATGATCGACGTGATCGGGGCGGGCTGGCCTTTTTATAGTGCAGCCAACCAGCGGGGAAACAACGCCCTTTTTTCTTGGAAGCAGCAGCAGCACCTCCTCGCGCACCGGCGGCGGCGGCGGCAACAACAACGTGAACGTGTGCATTGGGTATCTGGTGTCCGTGCAACGTCGAGTAAACGAAACTTCTATCCCAGAAATCTTCCTTTGAAAATTGACCCTTCTCTAATCTTGCCGTCTGCCGTCTCTCAAAGTTGGAAAATAGTAAAACAATCTTAAACCAACCAAAAATGCGCAGACGAACAATTCTTGCGGGGAAAAAAAAGTATGCTTTTCCCCGCCACAAAATTACTGCTTCTTTTACCG
Source organism: Opitutia bacterium (assembly GCA_025363025.1). GTDB lineage: Bacteria > Verrucomicrobiota > Verrucomicrobiia > Opitutales > JANYEO01 > JANYEO01. Next base: position 2,828 of record JANYEO010000048.1, on the reverse strand, counting down.
CTAAATATTTCCCGCATTGCTATTGCAGCTGCTGCTGCTGTCGTAAGGTCGAACGAGAGTCGTCGTCATGTTGTCTTTGTAGTCACCGCAAACCGCTGCTGCTACCGCTCTGTAAAGCAAGAATGCAAAGAACGAACAATTCCTGCAAAAGCTTTTCCCCCACCACAACATTACTGCTTTTTTTCCTGCTATATCTTTTACCACATTGCCATCACAGCTGTTGCTGCTGCTGTTGTAAACGTTGGAAAAAAAGTCGGGCAGAGTCGACGTCGACGTCTTTGTAGCCGCCGCAAACTGCTGCTGCTGCTGCTCTTCTCCTCCGCCGCTGCGCAATGAAAATCTTTGTCGAGCGAGAGAATTGATTCTTAGACGTCCAGTTAACCCAAAAACTAATCCCACCCGAGGGAAACAGAAGTTCTCCGTCCAATTTTTGCACTTGAGAAAACAGTTTTCCCCTTCTCTTCCAAATTTAACTGCGAACATTAGGAGGGCGGGTATAAAAGAAGAAGCACAGCAATGTTCATGCACTCAGACCAAAATCAGCATCTCCACACTCCAGTCACCATGTCGAACGTTGGATCCAGCGAAAAACTTTCGCGAGTTTATGAAGAAGAAGCAAGTCAGGCCATGTTGCCGGATTCCCCTTCTCCGCAATTAAGCACTCGTACTCCATCTCCATCTCCTCCCTCTCCTCCGCCTCCCCCACCGCCCACTTCCTTCCGTCCTTTCCGTCCTATTCCCAGCGCCCCTTTACTACCGTCCTCTCCTCCTCCTCCTACGTACGAGTCACTGTATCCACTAAAGCATACCTACTCCTTCTCTGCGCCTACCTCGAACGGCGAGAGAGTGTTGGTAGACCTTTCGATCCCAAGAGAGAGATCTGGTGAGAAAATAATATTTCACTCAGGTCTGATGTTAAAGCATCATCTTTTTAGAGCCTCAGTCAACCCCATCAAACAAAAAACTGGTTAGTAAGTATTACTTTTTTTATGAGCGTTTAATATGTTTTTCTCCTTTGTTCCTTTTGTCCAGATAGCAGACCTACGAATCTCTCTACTCTACCCCGCCGCCAACTTGTAGGCATCTGCGGCGCGTGCAAAGCGGAACTGCCTTCTCTCCTGGCGTCTCACTTTTGTGAGGCGCAAATGACCATTCGGAAAAACGTTCCCAAGTAACACGCAACCTTGTCTGTAGTCGGATTTGTAAAAGTTAGTCCAAACGTAGAAATAAAAAACCTGTTCAGATTTTATTTTTATTTATTTCATCCACTGTCCTTAGTGCTAGAGATCGATCTACTGTATCATTAGGAAAATGCACCCTCGAAATCAGATCAAACGTTCTCATCATGATTTTGCCGGCCTCCTCGTCCTTCAGAACATCACGAAGAGAAATATAGATGATGCCCAACAAAGCAATCAGAGTCAGTAGAAACATGACAAAACATTTGAAAGCCAAATGCGCGATGCGCACGATGCGAGATGGTTCGACAGCGGCATCAACAGGTTCCACAAGGTTCAATTGATCCGCAAGTTTTACTGCAAGTTCCATCGTTTCACTAATGTTCGAACGTTAGTTGCGTCTGTCTTCTTAAACTCTAACAGTTATACGGCAAAGAAACTAGTGAACGATTGCCTGCTCGCGCTCATTACTCGTTGTACCTTTGCAAACGTGCTGCCGTCGCAGCAAACCTTGGGAGGTGAACAAGTAGGCAGAAGCAAATCAGGCGACCATGGAGCAGCATTTCTCTCTCCCCCCTTCCACATCGATCATCCCCATCCCCATCCAACTGGTCGTCATCAATACAGACATGGACGTAACCGAAGTTCCACAGGAGGACATGGGGGTAGGACAAGAGAACGGCGGACAAGACCAGAGAGAGCGGGATTCAACAGCAGAGATGGCGGACGACGAGGCAGAGACATCGGAGGAGGAGGAGGTGGAGGGGGAGGAGGAGGAGGAGGAGACGGACGAAGACAAGGAAGGAGAGACATCACAGGAGGAAGAAGAGGAGGAGGAGGAGGAGGAGGAGACGGACGAAGACAAGGAAGAAGAGACATCGCAAGAGGAGGAGACGAACGGAGATGAGAGTGAGGAGGAGGCAGAACCGGAGCTCATCATAATCAACACATCAACGGATGAGGTTGAAGAGGTTGAGATTGAGGAGGAAGAGGAGGAGGAGGAGGAACAGGTAGTCAATGTAGTGCATCATCACCTGTCCTGGGAGGAGAGACTGGTCATGCGAGAACGGGGTCGACAATGGCTGAGACGCGCGCAGCTGCGTTGGCACAGCAAGGTTGTGACCGCAGTGACAAAGAGACGCAGAGAGAAATAAAAGATTGTTCGAATCTGTTTTATTCACTTCACAGTGGTTAACAATCCTGATATGTAAAATGCCAACAGGGAAGGCATCTACCATGACTAGATCTGTTCGTTCTGAAGTTACAAGTCATGCACCACTTTTTTGGGATCCCATTTCCGCGGTACACGTTGTCAACCCGCCGTCTGTAACAGCGGGCGCAATCAGTTTCACAATTCGTCCGGAGAGATCCTGGTAGTAACGGACATTCTGTTGACGACGTCGTCTCCACTCCAGAACGTAGTTTCATGTTGACTAGTTCAAACTGCCTGATCGACTGTGAATACGTGTCTCGACGAAAGCATCGGCAGCATGCTCAGATCGTTTTCACGTCCTAAACTGCCTTCAGCGAAAGCATCGGTGTCAAGTCAAGAACAGCCGTGCACCTAGGTGCTTGAGAGCAGCATGCGGACAAACTCGGACCTCGTCCGCCGCCAACCGACGCTGAGCGGCGCGGAGCGACGCGCGGCGG
>JANYEO010000046.1 GCA_025363025.1 Opitutia bacterium | reverse complement strand
AACAGGTGCATCTGTCAGGGATAGTTCTGGTAAGGCTGGGCCTTGATCCCGTGCGGAGAGGTTGGCATTTGCAAGGGTGCCTAGGTAGAGGCCAAATGCGACAACAAAGAAGGCTACAGTGGCATATACAGTGCCTTTGGTCAGCACATTGCCGGTGGAGACGCCTAAGGCAGAATCAACCGCGCCCCCGCCCATAGCCGTCCCCATGCCAGCGCTAGAGCCGGTGCGTTGCAGGAGGATGATGAGTACGAGGAACAAACTCACCAAAACGAGGAGGATACTGAATAAACCGATAAAGAAAGCAGCCATAATGAAGAAAGCTACAAAAAGGAACCTAAGCGAGAATGGCAAGTCAAGACTTTGGGATGCTGCGATATCGTTATCTCATTCGTTTTATTTAAAGATGCATTTTTTGACATAATGCATACAATTAGCTTGACTTTATTGGTTAATTGATTACAGTTTTTACCAGTTAGATGATCTAAGAATCAATAAACACAACACTTATCTTCTATTAATTATGACCATGAAAACACTCAATCAATACTCGTTTATTCAATTAGAGCAACGTGCTTTGCTGGCAGGTGATCAGGATTGGTCCTTGTCAGATGATGAGGATTGGTCCTGGTCAGATGATCAGGATTGGTCCTTGTCAGATGATCATGATTTGTCCTGGAAAAATTATCAGTATGGGTCCTTGGAAGATGATCAAGATTTGACTATTGAAGTCTTGTCATCGACTATGGCTGACCAGGATTGGTCCTTGAAGGGGTTAAAGGATTGGGCGGTTGAAGCCTGGCCATTGACTACGGCTGATCAGGATTGGTCCTTGGAAGGGCTAAAGGATTGGGCGGTTGAAGCTTGGCCATTGACTAAGGCTGATATTATTCCTGCTGCATTAATGGGGGTGACTAGCCTCTTTGCGGGAGTTATGGTCCTTGGTCTTTATCACAGCACTTTTAAGGCTAACCATCCAGTTGGAGTTCCGTACTCAGGTGGAGCTGTAGCATTGCAGCCTGTGGTTAATCTTGTGGCAGAGAATATGCAGCCTGCGGCCAAGTTTGTAGTAGAGCAGGTGAAAAATACTTTTACAGAAGCCATAAAGAGTCCTTTTTATAACCCTCAGGCACACGTCAAGCTTGTGCAGGAAGCCTTTAATGCTCCGACGCTTTCATCAGCCCTTGAAGCCGTTGGGAAAGTAATGATGTATGATGGCATGTACTTAAAGTGAGTTGATTCCCGAAAATAGGGCAGGTTGAAGGTAGCCGTCTTGAGATTAAATTGAATTTTAAATTGCGCCCTGGGTTTAGGCGATGCGTGAGCCAGGGCATCACGCATCGCAAGTCGAGACTACTAACGCAGTTTAGGTTTAAAATAAGATACAGGATTTTTAAATTTCATAGTATCAGTGGAACTTGTTTTTCTTCAGTTGATTGCTAATCTCGATAAAAAAACTTTTGATATCGCTATTGAGTGGGGTGTGACTCTTTAAAGCGGTTTTGTAAAAGGCTTCTTTTATGGCAATATTCCTTCCTCTCTTATTTGTTGAATTTAAATAAAAAAAGTGCGTCGCACTCTTGTGTGAGCTTAAAGGTTGGATGCGTTGAAAAAGATAGCTTGACCAATGCTGTAAGATATTCACGAGGTGCAGTTTCTTTTCGTTGTTTTCTCGATCAATCATTAATGCAGCATTTTTGATTGATTTCATAACTGTTGACATGTTGAAAGCCGATAGCTTTAAAATTTTTAGTGTGTACTGCTCGCTTCTTGGATCCCATGGGCATTCTGCGTGCGCTATGCTATAAAAATAAATATAGCTTGTTGCGACGGCTTCTAGTTCTAGTTGTGCTCTGGCTTCCGGATCTTCGGTAACTTGAAGGGCGTGAATGAACTGATTGAGTGATTCATGAAAGTCAATCGCCCATCTAATGAGAATAGGATGTTGGATCCGCTCTGAACGGGCAATCATCGTTTGCACTACTCTTTGAAACGCTATTAAGCCATCAAGGACAGATGCATTGATAGGTTGTGCTAAGCGACTGTTGTTATTATTATTTAAAGCGGAGGAACGATTGATGGGATAAGGGCTGTATTGATGTGTATTCGTGCGTGAGTTGCCTTCGAGCTTTGTTTCACTATCGATTTCACTGTCTATGATCTCGATTGGATTATCATTGCTTGCTCTATTAGGCTTAATCAGCTGAGGCTGATCGTTATCATTTATGAATTCAAAGCGATTATTGAAAAGACTTGAAGGGGCTTCCGCTTCATCGAATGGCACATAAAATGAGGGGGTATGGTTGCTCCAGTCATTTATAGGCTGGAGGGAGTCTTCGTCGAAAGACTGGGCTAGCTCTTCGTCGAAGTTATGAGTTGCTGTTTTAGGTTGAAAGAGGGGCGGGTAAGGTCCCTGATGTTGGCCATATACTTCATTTAGAAAATAGCCTGCACCCTGAGGGTTGGGCCTATAACCTGTATTTTGAGGTGCTTCATTATCAGAAAAATGAGGGGCGTTATGCGAAAAGTGCACACCACTGGTTTGAGTTGTTATCGGAGGGGGATAAGTGTGCCCTTCGAGATGAAGTTGCGTGTAAGGTGGAGTATTTGATAATGGGGGGAGGGCTTGGGGGAACGCTAGAACGATATTATTAATGTTTGGCTGTGGATTGAGCGTAGGTGGAGCCCAATGGGTGGGTAGAGGCCAATGAAAAGGCATTTTATTATTGTTATTCATCGCCCATGTATGAGATAGGAGCGCTCCGGAAAAAATAATTAAATAAAGGAAGATCGGTATAATTTGAGTTATCACAACGCAATTGTTTGGGGATTTGCTAATATACGTCAATATGAATGTAAAGTAAATGGCCGCTACCGCATGCGGTTTGTGAGCCTAATACAGGGCCTTTCAACCTTCTAACCCCAGCGGATGCGAGGTATTTTGGAACCGATCTTTGGCATTGCTAATTTAAGATAGAAAGTCGATTGAATTTAAAAAACAAAAGGCAAGGGGCGTTGATAACAGAAGCCTTTGAATTCGAATAGCATTTGGTCTTTATTTTAAAACGAGTCAAGGAATGCCGGACCCTGAAATTGAAACTTGAGACCGCTGCATAATGCATGCTTTATGAGTTTTTGGTCGGTTGTCGTTCCTCGAGTACCCTATGTACACTCGTCACTTCGTCCTACAAATTCCTCAAAATCAAAGCAT
>JANYEO010000019.1 GCA_025363025.1 Opitutia bacterium | reverse complement strand
GCCTTTTCTCGATAATGCTTTGAACGAGGGGGGGCCGCAACGCGAACATCCGATGAGTCCGAACTGCTATACCCGATCATAAAACGCCCACTCCATATCAAGGGCTTCAGTATCTGTTTTCAACTGCGGGGCATACTTAGTTTGCTCTTGCCAAAATTCCACAGCGGCAAAGATGTCCTCTAGAATTGCCTTAAAATCTTCCGGCTCATAATACTCGAGCTCTAGGGTACGAAACAAATACATCGTATTCGTCTCTTCTTCATACCCAAAGGTGCATAGGCCTGTACTCGTACCAAAAAGATGCCCCTCTAAAAGCATTTTCAAATAATCCTCTTCTTCATAAGAAGGGACTTCTCCGATAGCGCTATAGAGAGATAGTGTGCGTTCTTCTTTATCGAGCTCACAATTAATGGTAATGGAAAACTTAGGGAAATTGAATGCAAACCCCCTATTATTTGCCAACACCTCAGGAGCAACCTCGCTTACAGCTTGGATACGGTTAATAAGCTCCTGATAACGCATAGAAGAATCTTACTACAGCCTATCCATCCCAAGCAAGCACCGCATCAGTATATTTCCGCTTAATAAAAAACAAAGACGTTACACTTTCCTAGCACTTGCAACAAGTTTATCATTTATAACGGCTATGAATGAATAATCAATAAGGCTTGCGGTCGGATTATTGTCATTTTGAGCATAGTCAGCATCATTCAACTCAGCTGAGCTTAACCCAGCCCATTCCCTCCAACTTAAAGGCTTAGGTTCAACCGACTTCTCCAAGCAAAAAGTGAACGAAGCCTCAAAAAAACTAGGCTTATCCTTATTCAATTGATGAACCGCTGCATCAGGCTGGCTGGCATGGCCATCTACACGCCACTTAACGCCGACTCTCACAAATAAATCTCCGTTCGGATAACGGCCCAGCAGAAACTCACAATGCGGATTATTAGGCTCAGCAATATGCAAACAGTTGCCATTATAGCTTACGAACGTACCGCTTAAACCTTCTTTAAATTGCGACTTAATGGACGATACTTGATCAATCATATCGTTATTTAGTAACTGGCTGATACGGCCCACCATGACTTCATTCCAACCCGCAAGTTCTTTTATATGCGACAAAATCCAATTTTGACGAACAACATCCGCATCCTTTTTATCTTTATACAGCCCTTCAACAGCAGAGTACGCTTCGTCATATATCTCATTTAATGCCTTTTTAGAAACGCCATCTTCAATGCAAATATTAATGGTTTTTATTTGATCAATAAAGCGTTTGTCAATGTAACCATCCACAGCCTTAGGCTTAATATAAAAACCATTCAATGCCTTAACTCCAATCGCATTAACCGCGGCCTCTGTAATATCATCTGGTGCTCCTTGCACATCCCAAGCCTGAATGAGTGCGATTAATTGGTCATCTTCATCGCCCTCAAGCTGTTTAGTTGAAATAGCATTATTTGCATCTCCTAATGGAAAAATATTTTGGTATTTGAAGGTGCCAATAATTTCATCCAATTGAGCAGCCCATTCGGAATGCTCAGCCCTTAACCCCTCAACCTTCGCTTTCAAATCCCGAAAGGCGATACTCACTTCCAAGACGCTTGCATGCTTTCCCTTTATAATTTCAGCCACTTTAAGGAGGCGCGCTGCAACTTCTAATGGAGGCGTATCCGCAGTTAATTCAGGCAATTGCTTCAATGCAGCACCTGCCCTATCCCCCAAGGCCTTAGCATACTTTTCCTCGACTTTATTTACTTCGACATCAGCGGCTTCACTGGCTGCCTGTGCATTTACTAAACGACTCATTAAAATATCGCTACGGTCTCTTATCAATTTTCCACATGTGTCCTGCATAGATCCCATCTGTGCCAACGTAACATCTACATCTAAAAGAATGCCTTTAATACGATCTTCTTTGTGTTCCGCCATTAATTTCCCTGCGGCCACAATTACGTTATTAGCTTCCATCTGAAAGGCCGTATATAAATTTGCCTCATCAGCGTCATAAGACGATTGCATAAGGCCTTCCAGCATCATCTTTACTTGAGCATTCAATGCACCAATCTCGTCTTCGAGTGCAATAACGCGCTTGAAGCTCTCTGCATCACCTAATAAAGGGGACGCCTTCCGTAACAGCTGAATCTCTAATCGAATACCAGCTGCTTGCTTTACAGCTTGAAGTATATCATTCTCTAGCAAGCGCAGTGCATTGGCTTTTGTATCGGCAATCACCAGCTCCACTTTTTTCTCAAGGGCCATCTTGCGCATGAGCGCTAAGCAAACTTCTGGGTATTCCTCTGCTAATGCTTCGTGCTTGAGCTTCCACTCCTTTTGAGCCGCTTCTGCCGCTGCTATTCCATTCCGCTCAGAATTAATCGCATCATTAATAGTTGCAGAAACAGCTGAATCCAATGCCTTCTGCTGGGTTAATTCAGATTGAAAATAGCTATTCGAGCCGTTGCACTGACAATAAAAAGCCCGTATTCAACTTGCACTCTAATCATCTGCTCACTTTCTTCAAGGGCCTTATAATTCTTTAGTCCATATAAACGAGAAATATCAAATGCGGGGTCATAGTCATCCCGCTGAACAAACTTCATCTGATCCAAGGAATCGTCAGGTAATAGCTTATCAGTTGCAGCAAAAGAAGGTAGCAGATTACAAAGTGCTTCCCACTTATCAGGATAGTTCTGGCGTATATATAAAAGCACCCTCAACCCGGCAAAGCCTGCTGCCCCAACCCCTAGTACAAGCAACCCCACAGTTCCAACTCCTGTAAAACCTATGCCAATGGCCCCAAGAAGCATCGTTACCCAATATAATGCCGATAGCCCGGTTGCAATTTTCTGGGCTTTAGGTCCACCAAAATAACCCATCAAGCCTAGAGGAACGCCCAACAAAGGGTTCGTCAGTAAAAGTGCATAATTAGATATAAGGCTCACAGCCCCCATCACCGCTTTCCCTTTAAAGCTGCTTATCCCCAGCGCTTTTGCCCATTCTAACCCACCGGCCATGCCTTCGCGTAAAACTATAACCGTAAATCGATACGGCTGAGCTTCATGCTTATTCGCATCGACAATGAAATAATCGACTAAGAAACGTATACCCCCCTTTATAACCGTCCGGGTTGTATCCCCTCCTGTAAATTGTTCTGAGGTGATATTATAATCACGAAGGCGCCTATCTACACCCAACAAATCATCAAATTCTTTCCATGCTTGCTCTCCATATACCTCCACATAAGCCGCAAAAAGATAAACGGGCACTTTCCCATATTCAATCACGCGCCGAGCAGCTTCAGCCGAAGCCCCAGGAGAATCTAATACCTGTTCACCTCCAAAAAGAAGCGCTCTGCCTGCAGCCCCCGCAATAGCAGCGCCTCCTCTTGCCAAATAGCCCTCACCAAAATTCAGTGACCCCAATCTCACTTTTTGGACAAAATCTCCAACAGGGTCATCGGATGAAGTCCCGCTTATTTTATTTAAAAGCAACGCCAATAATGCCCTGAACTGCAGCATTAACCGTCTTCTCCCTCAAATAACCTTCTAGGCGCTCTGCACGAGGAAGCGGAAGCCAAGGCTGAGCAACCGTGTACGCCCCATAAGCCACTGCACAAGCCGCATTATAGGGCGAAACCTGTTGGAGCCCACAAAGAGGGCCCCAGGCACGGGGGCTCGGCGCGCTTACAGGGAAAAACGGGGTATTATCCATAAGAAAAGCACTCTACTATACCCCGGCCTCGATCTTTTTCTTCCAAAAATCGTAAGCCTGGACGAAAGACTCCATCTCCCTCAGGAAACCTTCGAAGGAAATTTCGCGCAAATCAAAGCGTTTGAAGAGGAAGACATGACCAAATTGCGAACTAGCCGCAAACGTCCCCCCGCGAGTGCCAATACCAAACAAATGGCCTTCCATCAGCGTTTCGTAAAGCTTGTCCTTGCCTTCAGTTGGGATAGGGCAAAGGACCCCATACATAAAGACGATGTGCGGCTCCGGAGCGGCCTCAACCGCCACTTGCAAGCGTCCATCAAAGGTTAAGAAACACACCCCATTTTCATTAAGGGCAAGTTCTGGTAGCTTCAGCTCTACACCGAGGCGTTCGATTAGGGTTTTGAGTTCCATGATAAAAATAGATGAAAATGAATAATCGTATTAATAGAATAAGCGTAACACTAAACAACTTTTATATCGGCAACAAGCGTATCTCTAACTGTGGCGATAAAAACATGCGTATTTAAAGCAGCAGCAACATTAGCGGGGCCTGGTTCAAAATCTTCTGCCTTTAGAACTTCTCCACCCAAGCCAATGGCGGCCTTAGCCCCGCCCCAAGCCCAAGCCCCCCATCCTTGCACTTCCGGAGCCTTCGGCATTGCAGGCGGTTTTAATTGAAAGATAAAGGCTGCTTCAAACATACTCGGCTGATCTGCACTTAGCGCATGAACTTCAACATCTGGTCCACTGGCATGCCCATCTACTTTCCATTTTGCTTGAATAGTAACATTCACCACTCCACCCGCAGCTGGGCTAATAAAGAACTCATAAATAGGATTGGCCGCATCCGCAACATGAAGGAAGTTCCCCCCATAAGGCACAAATGTACCCCCTCCTTTACCCGAAACAAACTGCGAAGCAATAGAAGCCACTTTTGCGCCAACCCCTTCATTTAACAATTGACTGATACGGCCCGCCATAACTTCGTCTACTTCTCCCACTTTTCCCCCACGCCCAAGGCTACGGGTAGCTTCTTTTAATTGATTTAACGTCCAATCTTGGCGCGTCATATGGTTCATTAAATCCACTTCACGCCCACTTTCCCCGTACTCGGCTTCATAAAGGTCATTCAAAGTCTGCTTCTCTAGGCCACCCCCAATATAAATATTGAGATCTGCCATTTGCTCTATAAAGCGCCCATCAAAACGGCCCACTGGGTTTTTAGGCAGGGTATAAAAATCGCCTTCGAGTATCTTGCCTTCGATATCCTGTACGTTATTTGCGCTAAAAGTAACATTCTCTTCACCAGCAGAAAGCTTCACTACGGTTCGTACGTTTTCTACAGACCCACTACCGGCTGCATCTGGCTTATAACGCTCTTCCGGTGCGCCCATCATCCCAAAAGCTTCTACGTGAACAACCACACTGTCTTCATCCTTTACAACGGTTGTAAAGTTACGGGCATTATCCAACGGGAAGATATTCCGATATTGCAGCGCAAGGCCATTGTCCTCCATCTGCTGGGCCAAATTGGGGTGGGTCTCCCGTAATCCTTCAATACTCTTCTTTAAATTTGCCAGGGCTGCATCAATATTAGCTACTTCTGCATGACCGTCTTTAAAAATATTAGCCACTACCAGCAAGCGCTCCACAACTTCTAGCGGAGGCGTATTTTTATCTACCTTTGGTAAGTTGGCCAAGGCGGCTTCTGCCCGTTCTTTAAGTACAGTTTTATAGACTGCCTCTGCTTCGTTAAAGACTACGTTCGCGGCTTCACTCGCAGCTTTTGCTTTTTCTAACCGTATAGCCAAAACATCTTTTTGCTCAACAACGAGCTTACTGCACACACTTTGCATGGCCTCCATACGCGCGAGCACGCTATCTGGGTTTAAAACAACCCCGCGCACACGGTCTTCAACTTTAATGGATTTTGCCTTCAGCTCAGCTGCTTTCATCAGCGTATCAGCCTCTACTTGCAAAGCCTTATACAGCTGGGCTTCACCTTCGTCCTCCGTATTATAGGTAGACTTCATGAGGCTTTCGGTCATCATCTGTACTCGCCCACTCAGGATGCTAAGCTCTTCTTCTATTTCTTGCACGCGACTAACAACCTCTGCCTTATCTAATTTTGGACAATATTCGCGTGCTAACTTCAACTCCTCCCTCAGTCCTGCTGCGCGTTCTACCGCTTTAGCAATATCACCGCTGAGCATAGCAGGGGCAGTCGCCTTTTCTTCCGCCATCGCCAGCTCCATCATTTTCCCAAACATCATTTTACGCGTGAGGGAAAGCTTCACCTCAGGGCACCCTTCCTCCAACGCAGCATGCTCAGCCACACACGCCTTAAGCGCAGCATTTGCTTCTTTAACCACTGCCCTCTCCGCTTCGATCGATTCTTCAATCGCTTTAAACGTTTCTACACTCACCCCAGATTGCGCCTTCAAGGCCTTCATTTCCGCCTCATGCATACCAATACGGGCTTCAGCCCCGGCAATGATCAGCCCGTGCTCTACCTGCGCGTCCAAAAGCGCTGCACTTTTTTCTAAAGCGGCAAAATCCTCCAGCCCATACAAGCGCGAAATATCTAGTAAGGGATCATACTTCGTCATGTCTATGATCCTACGACTCTCAAGGTAATCGTCCGGCAAAGCTTTATCTGCCGCTTTAAAGGAAGGCATCAGCTCGCAAAGCTCCGCCCATTTCTCCGGATGATGTTGGCGCATGTAGAGGAGAGCCATTGGTACGGCAAGCCCCGTCGCCCCAGCCGTCCCCAAGCCTACAACACCAAACAGAGTATTGGCCCAATAAACAGCCGATAGGCCCGTTGCCACTTGCTTAGCTTTAGGCCCTCCAAAATAAGAGACCACCCCGAGTGGAATACCCAGCAAAGGATTAGCAGCATACAGGCCATAATTAACCGCTAGGCCAACCGCCCCCATAGCTACCTTCCCCTTAAGGCTCGTTATCCCCAGCGCCTTCCCCCACTCCAACCCTCCGGCAGAGCCTTCCTTCGCAATCGTCACCGCCCACCGGTAAGGCATTGCCTCATCTTTATGAGGTTCGACAATGAAGATATCGACTAAAAATCGTAAGAGAAATTTAATGCCCTTGCGCATCGTATCCCCGCCCCAAAATTTCTCTGATGTAATATTATAATCACACAAGCGTTTATCTATACCCAGTAGCTCATCAAATTCTGCCCACGCTTGCTCCTTATAAGCCCCCACATAAGCTGCAAATAAGTAAAGAGGCACCTTGCTATACTCTACCACTCGTTTAGCCGCTTCTTTGCCTGCTTCTGGGGACGCTTGATCAATCCCTCCTAAAATAACCGACTGCAGTGCAGTCCCCACAACCGCAGTCCCTGCCTGGGCCAAATACCCCTCACCCAAATTTAAAGCCCCTGCTTGCACTTTTTGAACAAAATCCCCTATCGCATCATCTGTTGATTGTCCTGCAATTTTACTGAAAGCATAACCAATAACGCTCTCCACCGCAGCTTCCGTCAACTTGCCCCGCAAATAACGCTCTAGCCGCTCGGCCCCTGGGAATTTAGGGGGGATGATGAGGACTTGGGCCAAACGATAAGCCCCATAGGCAACCGCACAGGTTTTATTATAACTCGAGGCCCCTTTGATCGTATTTTGAGACGCAACAGGTACAATAGGGGTAGAAGAAGATAAAGCAGAGGCATCCATGATAATTGATAATTAGAGAAAATAAAATAACGCGTTTAGTCGGAAAGTGTAGCGGGTTGAATAGGCTCGCCCGCATGCCAATGCAAGTCCCTACCCTCTAGGAGGTTTTGAATATTATTACCCATCATAAAACACAAACAGATGATGAAAAAAACCCATAGCACTACCCCACAGCCAATCCGTACCCGTCCCCAATAGGACAATAAATGGCTACGACTGAGCCCCAAGCTCATGATAAAAAGGAAGCTTACATCCAAAACTAATAGAAAATTAAAAGCTGACATAACGAATGCTCGAAATTCGATAGAATACCCTCCGCCATTTGTCCAAAACTGATGAGTTTCTCGCAACCCCGTTAACCAATACGTAGCACACAGCAACCCAAACACCATGCCCATAAACACCCACCCCAGCAGCCCCGTCCCTGCGTTATACACACGAGGGCGGCTTACATGGCGTAAAGAAGACGATACGTAGGGCATCATATCGGTAAACTAATAAGGGCAACCACCGGATCATCGAAAATGAAATAGCCTATGGCGGTCCAATTAACTTACCTCAAATAATCCACTTCCGCAAGGGTTAGCGCAAAAAAAAAATTTAAACAAAATGTAGAGAATTTCAATTTTCAAATTTTCGAGATTATGAAGAGACCGATTGCAGAATGATTTGATTTTGAGGAATTTGTAGGACGGAGTGACGAGTGTACATAAAGTACTCGAGGAACGACAACCGACCAAAAACTCATAAATCATGCATTATGCTGCGGCCTCAAGGGTTAGCGCAAAAAAATTGGAATAAAGCACGCTATCGAGTTGCCCCCTGTCTTGCGCTCCCCTTATCATCCAAGCCTACCTCTTTTTGCCCGCATGCAGCCCCCCCCCCAACTTTCTAGCAGCCTCAAAAAAACTCTTCTATTGAAGCTCCTTTCAAAAAACGAGCCCTCTAGGGAAGACCTCCAATCCGTCATCGATATGATGGCGGCCCGCGTTGTAGAAGCCCTACAGGCCCAATCAATCTCTATCTACTTAATAGAAGGGCAAAACATCCAGTTCAAATATGTCTACTACTCCCCCACACTCTGGGCGGATGACCCGGCGAAGCAAGCCGCGTTTAACGACCGCAAGGCCAAGCTTCTAGAAACAGCCATCCCCCTCGGCCAAGGGATAGTCGGGCGCTCTATTCAAGAAAACACCCCCCTATTCTTCGATGCACGAACGGATATGAAGGGCGTCATGGTAGACCTTTCTCAAAAAACAGGCTTCACGGTCAGTGCTATGCTCACCATCCCCCTGGTGGGCACCCGCCCTATTGGGGCCATCCAGGTCTTAAATAAAGAAGCCGCGGCCGGGCGTACTACTTTTTCTCAAGAAGATTTGGTCCTGCTACGCGAAGTGGCCGAATATACGAGCCCCCTGCTACAGCGGATTATCGACCCCCGCTTTCAATTAAATGAGCTAGAAACTGCCAAGTTCATCGCTCGCTATACCGGTTGCGCCCTCGTCACGACAGAAGATAAATTATCAATTGATACCCGTATCGCAAAAACCATCGGGGCGGATGTTATTCAACGAGAAGGCATCTTCCCTTACCGCCAGCTCTCCCCCGGGGTAATCGGCGTTTTAATGGTCAACCCGCTAGACTATCCTAAACGCGAAGCCTTTACCGCCGCCACTCAGCTCAGTATTGAGGAAACCATCGTCGTCCCGGCCTCGCTTTTTGAAAAAATCGTCAAAACACATTGTACAGAGAACGCCTACGACTCTGGCCCTTCAAAAAGCGATTCATTGGGGGATTTAGTAACCCTCATCGGCTCTGGATCTGGAGGAGAAGCCAATGATACTGCCAAACTCGCCGAAGCCCTAGAAAGCGAAGATGCAGCCCCTATCATTCAACTCGCCAACCGCGTTATTGAGGACGCATTCTTAACTGGGGCCAGCGACATCCACCTAGAGCCTCAGGAAAAAGAACTCCTCGTGCGTTATCGCATAGACGGCGTATGCCAAGAAAAGCTGCATCTGCCCAAATCCGTCACCAATGCCTTGATTACCCGCCTAAAAATCATGGCGGAGCTAGACATCTCCGAACGCCGCTTGCCTCAAGATGGCCGTATTATTTTCAAAAAATATACGAAGAAAAATATGGACTTCGATTTGCGTATGGCCACGGGGCCTATGAATTTCGGAGAAAAAGTATGTTTGCGTATCCTAGACAAAACAAAAGCGGCTCTCCCTATTACGTCCTTAGGCTTTTCGGAAGAAAACTTGCTCAAATACCGCGGCTGCATCCAGCAACCCTACGGGATGATTCTCCACTGCGGGCCTACTGGTAGCGGAAAATCTATGACCCTCTTCTCCGCCTTAAGGGAAATTGCTACCCCCGAGATCAACATTCAAACCGCAGAAGACCCGATAGAATATACCATCCCTGGCATTAACCAAATGCAGATGAACCGGGGCATCGGGCTTACCTTCGCCTCCGCCCTGCGTGCCTATTTGCGGATGGACCCAGACGTTATTTTAATCGGCGAAATCCGCGACAGGGAAACTGCAGAAATTTCCGTAGAAGCCGCTTTAACCGGCCACTTACTCCTCAGCACCGTCCATACTAACGATGCCCCTAGCACGGTTGCTCGGCTCCTAGACATGGATATAGAGCCCTTTATGATTGCGGCGTCTATCCTCGTTATCTGCGCACAGCGGCTTGTTCGGCGTGTCTGCAACCAGTGTAGGATAAAATATATGCCGCCCGATTATGAGCTAGAGATCCTTCAGCGGGCCATCGGCTGGCAGGGAGAAATTTTTAAAGCCAGCGAAGGGGGTTGCTCCCTGTGCAGTGGCCGTGGCATGCGTGGGCGGGTTGGTATACACGAGCTGATGATTAATAATGACGAACTCTCTCGGGCCATTAGCAAACGAGTAGAAACGGCCACACTCAAAGACATTGCCGTTCGCCACGGGATGAAGACGCTCCACCAAGACAGCTTGCTCAAAGTCAGCGAAGGCATGACGAGTATAGAAGAAGCCTTGGCCACCGTCCCGCCTGACCACGTGATAGCGCCGACAGAGGCAATTGTAGCTCACTGAAATAAGTAAGGCCATTTGTTTGCTGCTTGTTATTCAAAAAGCTATTATGCAGGCGTCATTTAAATTACCCGAATGGCTAACATGCTTGCTCTTAATTACACCTGTTATTTCAATAGCAAACCCCACGAGTCTATCGAGCACCGTCATTATCGATAATTACAATTACGGGCGCTATATTGAAGACGCCCTTAAAAGCGTCTTGGCCCAAACTCACCTGCCGGATGAAATTATCATAATTGATGATGGCTCCACCGATGGTTCTCAGGCCCTTCTAAAAGAACGCTACGGGGGGCATCCCCTTATTCAACTCATTTTCAAAAAAAATGAAGGCCAAATGCGCGCTTTTGAAACCGGGGTTTTAGCCGCTAGTGGAGACATTCTATTCTTCTTAGATTCAGACGATAAATACGAACGCCGCTACTTGGCTACGGCCCTCGCCCTTTACCAACAAAAAACAGAAGTAGACGCCATTGTCAGCGGCTGCCTTTGCCACTACACCCCTTCAGAAATAGCTGCACCCGATGCAAAAGAGGGCTCTGCCACGCATTATTTGAATACGCAGGATACCCTCATAGGCCCTTTCTCCTGCATCAGTACCAGTGGAAAATTCTGGGGAGGGATTATAGCCTCCACTCATTCCCTACGTCGCCTGGTTGCTAATAAAATTTACCCGCTCCCGTTGGTCCTTAGCTCATTTGTTAATACTTATGGAGACCACGCCTTGGTCTTAGGCAGCCACATCCTAGGCAACCGCGTCTACTCACTATCCGAGCCCTATGTCTACTACAGAAGGCACGATGCCTCAGACAGCCTGCGCAATAAAAATGACCCTGCGGCGTTATACCGGGAAATTAGCCTCATGCAGCGTACCGCGCAATACCTGGCTCAAAAAAACCATACAACCCACATTAGTCCTGCCCTCATCGCGGCAGACTATTTATCCAATCAACATCCAGAGCCCATCGTATTTGCCCATACGTATACCGCTATTGTAAAAGACAAGTCTTTATCCAAAAAGGCTAAACGGACTCAACTAGAGGCTATTAACAACAAACCCTACGGGAAAAAAGATAATCAGCGGCCACCCTCACCTGCCTGGCTTTCAGGAATCTGTAAATAATGAAATACACGGCCGCCTTTATAATTATCATTTTAAGCCTAACGACGTTACTCCAAGCAGCGCCGCTCACCCTCTCTGTTATTATTGATAATTACAATTATGGTGAGTATGTCACAGAAGCCGTTGATAGCGTCTTAGCCCAAACCCACCTGCCAGACGAAATTATCGTCGTCGATGATGGCTCCACTGATGGCTCACAAGCCCTATTAAAAGAGCGCTACATAGGCAACCCGCGCATCCAGCTCATTTTCCAAGAAAACAAAGGCCAGGCCACAGCCTTCAATACAGGCTATGCCGCTAGCCACGGAGATATCATCTGCTTCCTCGATGCAGATGATACATTAAAGCCCGGTTATTTTGAAAAAGTAATCACAGTCTTCCAGTCACACCCCCTGATTACCATGACCCTATCCAATGTTGAAAAATTCGGAGCAGTCAGCAAAATCGAAGACCCTTACCCAGCCGAAGGAGACCGCGGCCACTATGCTACTTTCGCCACCCAACATTGGCTTAATGGCGCTCTAGGCTCCAGCATGGCTTTTCGCCGAAAAATTTTAGACTTAATCTTCCCGATACCCTTTGTATTTACTAACCTCTATAAAACGCATGGAGATAGCTTTTTTGTCATCGGTTCTCTTATAGTGGGAGGCACCGTGTACTATATAAAAGAACCTTATTTTAATTACCGGCGACACACACGCAATGATTCGGAAAAGTATATCCATTCTCAAAAATACCGCTTCTACAACCACTTGTTAGATCAAAAATGCGCCACTTATTATCAAAAAAAAGGATTCTTCCCTAAAAGCTTAAGCTCCCTCGCCCTTTCAGAATTCAATACAAAATCACACCCAACGGACGAAGAATACGCTACTTATCACAAAATAATAATGGACGATTGCGCCTGTCCTAAAATAAACAAAAGACAATCCATAGAAACGCTTCAAAAAGCTTATCAAGAAAAAACAGAAAAACCCAGTCCTTCATTAACCTGGGAAATCAAAAAGGCGCAGTATACAACTTGGCTTTCTGGCAAAGCTTAATACGCCTCATTACGCTTTATGCTTCAACATTCTTTATTCCTTTTATATGCGCTGTCCTTTGCTTTAGCCGGAGCGTTTGCTTGGGCCAAACCCCTGACCCTCTCTGTTATTATTGATAATTACAATTATGGTGAGTATGTCACAGAAGCCGTTGATAGCGTCTTAGCCCAAACCCACCTGCCAGACGAAATTATCGTCGTCGATGA
>JANYEO010000011.1 GCA_025363025.1 Opitutia bacterium | reverse complement strand
GAAGCGCGCTGGAAGACTTACTAAACAACCCTGTAAAACTAGAAGCCTTGCGCACAAATGCCCAAGCCTACGCTTACACTCACTTTACCTGGGCCGCTAAAGCCCAGCAAATTGCCACTGTGTACGATAAAGTGCTAAGCAAAGACCAGCGATAGAAAACTCGACGTGAGCACAACAACCGCCTTAAGCTCCGAGAGCTTCGAACGGCAAGTCTCATTTACTTAATGTTTTGGCTGAGCTGAAGTATACTAGTAACGATACCCAAGGTTAAAATAACCACTAAAGTAAAAGCAAAAGCTAAGGCGGCAGAGGAAATGAAGCCGGTGGTAAATTGAAGTTGGGCGGCGAGGGCTTCCCCCTGGACTTTGGCGATTTCCCTAAGGCTGGGGACGATGGAGCCGGTGTTTTCCCCCACGCTTAGAATATCTAAACCCATAGGAGGGAAAAGGCGGCTGCGGCGAAAGGCAGTAGAAAAGCCGGCACCATCGGCAATTTGAGAACGAGCGGCCTGGAACTCGGCTAAGAGTACGGTGTTTTGGATAGAACGCTCTGCCAGTTTTAAGGCTTCGGTCGTATTAACGCCGCTGGCCAAGAGAGTGGCCATTAAATGAGATACGCGGCAAAGATCTGCATTAATGACTAAATCCCGCACGTAGGGGATTTTTAGCAAGGTATCATCTGTCGCGCGTCGACCAATAGGGGTGGCACGGTAGCGGGCAATTAAGATGCTACCGATAAAGAGTGCACCGAGCACAAAGGGGCCCCCGTTGATTAAAAAGTGGGCCAAGCCAATTAATATCTGTGCGGGAAGCGAGAGCTGGCCACCCAAGGACATTAACATACCCTCAATACGTGGCAGCAGGAAAAATAGAAAAATAGCGACAACCCCTAGGGCTACGATTGAAATAAATATCGGATAAGCGAGGCTAGACATGACCCGGCGGCGCAGCGCTATGGCTTCCTCCAAATAGCTAACGACGTTTTCTAGCACGGGGACTAGGTTGCCAGTAGCCTCCCCTGCTTCGATTAAATAAACTAAAGAGGGGTCAAAAAACTCAGGGTGATTTTTGATTGATGTGGCGAGGGTGTTACCTTCGCTAAGCTCCTTCCATAATTGACCGGCAATGGCTTTTAAAGCGGGATCTGCTAGGCGCTGGGCCAAAATCTTCAGCACGTCCCCCAAGGGCAAGCCCCCTTTGTGAAGCTGCAAAAGCTTTTTCAAAAAACCCAAGGTATTAGCGTTGGAACGCTTAGGAGTAGCCGTCTTCCCAAAAGAAAATAGAGGCTTTTTACTAACTGCGCCGGCTAAGGGAGCATCGGAAACAGAAAGCGGGCTGAGGCCTTGGGCACGCAGCTTCTGTAAAGCCTCCTTCCGCGACAGGGCGTCTAAAGAGCCACTGATAGCCCCCCCTTTACTGTCTAATGCTTTGTAATAAAAAGACGGCATGGGTTGTTAAGCCTCTTCTAAGATATCGGCAAACTTCAATACTTCGGGAAGGGCGGTGGTACCGCGTTTAACTTGATCCCACCCGCAGCGCTGAAGGGTCTTCATCCCCTCTTTAACGGCTTGCTCGCGAATGACACGAGAGGACTCCTTCTTTACAACAAGCTCATGCAATGCCTCGGACATTCTTAAAATTTCGTAGATGGCAACGCGCCCACGGAAGCCTAAGCGGCGGCAAGCCTCGCACCCGACAGGCTCCTTTGGGAGATGGGCATTTGCTTTTTCTGCAGGGTCTAGATGCAAGGCGGCCAGAGCTGTTTCCAAATAACCGGACTCGAACGTAGCGGGGCGGGCGCAGACCTGGCAGAGCCGGCGGACTAAGCGTTGGGCGATGATCATTTCTACAGATGAGGCCACGAGAAAGGGCTCGATCTCCATATCAATGAGGCGTGTAAGGGCGCCGGGGGCATCATTCGTATGCAGGGTACTTAAGACTAAGTGACCTGTGAGCGAGGCACGGATGGCGATCTCTGCGGTTTCCCGATCGCGGATTTCCCCCACCATAATGACATCTGGATCTTGACGGAGCATATGCCGCAAGGCCGTGGCAAAGCTATAGCCGATATCGTGATGGACCTGGGATTGATTGACCCCGGGGACCTCGTACTCCACCGGGTCCTCCACCGTCATGATGCGGCGCTCGGGCCTGGCTATACGACGCATGCAGGCCGTGAGGGTAGTTGACTTCCCTGAACCTGTGGGGCCCGTGACCAAAATAATACCGTGCGGCCGAGCAAGGGAACGCTCCAGCATAACTTCATCTTCTTCAAAATAGCCGAGCTCTTGAATCGAAATAGGCCGAGACTTTTGACTTAACAGACGAAGACTGACACTTTCCCCATAAAGGGTAGGAAGCGTAGATAGACGAATATCGAGCGAATCCCCCCCCGCATCCACACTGATACGGCCATCTTGAGGGCGACGCTTCTCCGAAATATTAAGCCGCGCCATAATTTTTAGCCGCGAAATAATGGCGGCCTGGATGCGCACTAAATTTGCCGGAAGGCTTACAGGGACAAGCTCCCCATCGATACGATAGCGAATTTGAAGGGTTTCTTTCTGAGGCTCAAAATGGATGTCTGTCGCGCGGTCTGCAACGGCTTTGGCAAAAATCTCATTCACGAAGCGGATGACAACGGCATTTTCGTCCTCAGCTTCCAGTGCCGTCTCCTCCCCCATAGGCTCCAGCCCCGTATCATCTAGGCCACCAGAGCCAACGCCAAAGCTTTGAACAATTTTGGCAGAAACACCGGCTGCAGGCCCTAAGTACCACTCCGGATAACGACCTGTAAGGGCATAGACCCATGCCTCCGCTTCCGGTGCAGGTGGCCAAAGCGTAATTAAAGATAATTTACTAGAATCCGCACCTTCTGGGGCTTCTACCGGGAGGCACTGATACTCGTGAATAAGCCGCAACGGAAGGGTATCTGCGGGCTTGGGCAATGCCTCCCACGTTTTTAAAATGGGCAGGCCACTCGTCCGGCCAAGGGCTTCTACCGCTTCTATAGAAGATAAACGGAGGAGCTCCCCCAACCGCGGCAAGCGCTCTGCCAAGGGCAAGGCCATGAGAGCAGATTTTTCATCCGCCTCGAAACGGGCCAAAAGGTCATCTAAAAAAAGTTTTTCCATCTACTGTATTATTTATTTAGGCCCATTCCCTGGGCCCCCAGCCCCGCCGAGCCCTAAAAGTAATTCCTCCAACATTTTAAGTGCAGTTTCGTCTTCAGGGCTTAAAGGGGGAAGATCCGCAGGTTTATCGGGCTTCATCCCGCCGCCTTTTTTGCTGCCTGAGCCGCCAATAGCGGCCCCGTTTAAAGCAGGGCCCTTCGCAAGTGGGGCGCCGGTAGGAGGAGTAGATTGCCGAAGGGAAACGACATCCCGCGTACCGCCCGCTTCTAGAGTGACGGTTTTATGCTGAGGGTTAAAATCAACGATCTTCACCTCTGCGGCAGGGTCCCCCATTTTTGCCCAAAAGCTGCGTTTTTTGGCCGGTTCATAAAAACTGAAAGACCAAACCGCCCCTACTTGGATCATGCCTGTAAGCTCTAAGCGGCGTGCGGGGCCTTCCTTCCCCCCCCGGTTGATAGAGCCACTGCCACGGGGTTTAAAATCCGGAGGTAAAAAGGGGGAGTTTTCCTGTAGCGCTTCTAAATTTGCAAGCGCCCCTACCCCAGCTAAAAAAAGGCTGAGACTGAGACCACTGCATAAT
>JANYEO010000008.1 GCA_025363025.1 Opitutia bacterium | reverse complement strand
ACGTCGACCTTGACGGAATCAACGCCGCCAACATGAAGGATCTCTCTGCCAAGCTGAAAGGCAATGCATACAGGACAGCAACTGCTGATGACAGAAGAGCTGACCAGCGGTCGTCGAAAGAGCGCGAGCGCGCTGCGTCCCGTGAGCGTCAACTCGCTCAGAAGAGAGGCACTTCCCCCGCTCCAACTGCAGAGCTCCCTAGACCAACCACGCCAATGGAAATGTCTCGCAGTTACGCTCCGCCGCGCCCGCCCACCCCAGTCCCTCAGGGAGGTTTCCAACCACAGTACAAGGAACCAGTCCCCGTTCACGCCTCCCAGGACTTTAACTCGCAGATGTACCGCCAGGACAACAGCTCGCAGAACAGGAATGACCCCAGGTCCGAGAGACCTCCGGAATGGTTCTCACAGCTGCAAGCCTTCATTAATTCCAAAGGGCCTCCTCGTGACTCCCCTCGGAACTATGACAACAGAGGTCGCAGTCCATCACAGCCTCGGAATCAGGGCAACAGTGATCGAGGCCGCAGCCCCTCTCGTAACAATGGTGGCAACGAAGGCTATCGCAATGCTAACTCCGGCCAGGGTCAGAGTAATTCGAATCCCCGCGGACGCTCTCAGGAACGGCGTTCTGACAGCAGAAATCGCAGTTCCAGCATTGAAATGTCTACATTCACGACGCAAGATGGCAGGCGCTACCCCAGGTACCGAATTGCCGGCACACACGTCCCCGAGGATTTCAACTTCCAGAAGCCTCCTCGCCATTGTGAAAAATGTGGCGGCCCCCAGGATATGCACTCCGGACAGGTTGACTTCGAATCCGGTCACAATGACTTTCACTGCCCCTTCTATCTCATCTGGCTTCGAACTAACTGCCGGCAATGCAAGGAAAAAGGCATCGCTGCCAAGCATCACCCTGCGGCGTGTATGAACTCTTCCTTACCGCCAAAATAGGTTTTAGCCCTCCGATTACTGGGGTGAGGACAAATACAGTGATTCACGACGCACCCCACTGGGACAAAAACGACCCGTTTGATCGAAAAAATTGGCCGCAACCCGTGGTAGTTCCTAATCCATGCAAAGACGTTTCTATGTGGCGCCGCCTAGCGGCCGCACGTGCTCTCCACATTCCTATCGAGGAACTCTACCTATTCAAGTGGCAGACACTTATTTTTCAAAACTTACCTCCAATGGATAACCCGGGAAGCCCAGGAGTTGAAACTCCCCCTGCGCCTTTCCCTTTCACGGCCGCCGCCGCCAGCCAGAACGGTGTTGCCGAACGTATTATTGTCCCGCCGGACAGAAAATCGGTTTCTTTTCACGGCGATGTTCTCGTCTCTCCGCTCTCAGACGAACCGTTTATATATGCGGCAGAACCTGATGAATTGACGATTGAACCTCTGGTTTCTCAACCCTTAACGATTAACGCTACTGCTCCCCCGGCCGAAATCCGGAAGCACTTAGCTGACGCTGGCGATCCGTACTTTACAAAAACGGCGCTGCACAAACGCAGCATCCCGTACATAGAGTTCCACGTTAGTGGCAAAAATGGTCGAAAGGCACCGGTCATTGCTTTGTATGATTCCGGTTGTTCTAACTCTCTCATGAGTTACGAAATGTATGAGAAAATACAGGTGCTGGATCAATTCGACTTCCATCCCTGCAACGACATTCCGGTCACCTGCGCTTTCAAAACTAAAACCTCCACGGTCGTGGGTACAGTCGTCCTTACCGCGTACTTCCAGGACTGCGAGACAGACAAAGTCTTGAAGTTTGCACACACATTCTATGTGGTCGCCGGTCTCCGGGATCCACTCTACTTAGGATCTGAGCTCATCCATAACGACAACTGGATTGAATACCAGACTGCCCAGTACTGTCGAATAAAGTTCCCGGCCCCGAACGATCACGACTCGGTCAAAGTGAAGTTTAAGTTCTTTGACAGGGCAAACCCGAAGCCGCAGCGGTTAATCAACCTGTCGCAGGTCGTCATCCCTCCTTACGAGTCCTGCTTAATTCTCCTCACTCACGAGGACGAGCGAATTGTGCCACTACG
>JANYEO010000142.1 GCA_025363025.1 Opitutia bacterium | reverse complement strand
CTTTATGAGTTTTTGGTCGGTTGTCGTTCCTCGAGTGCACACAAAAGAGAGCCCATGTTGATCTATTTTATATTCAGTTTATCAAACTTCGATGCATGTCATCACTGCCTCCCCCCATGGTAAGGCGATGCCAGTCGACTTACCATGGGGGGAGGCACACTCGTCACTCCGTCCTACAAATTCCTCAAAATCAAAGCATTCTGCAATCGTCTTATCCAAAAAAATGCGAGGCGCACATAAGCATACTAAAAGTAAGCGCTCAAAAGCATGCATTATGACAGCGGTCTAGATTAGGCCTTGGAGCCGAAACACCGCCACCGGCTCAGCCATTCCCTTTAACGGCATAGGGGGAAGCGCTTCGATCGAGGCAGCAGCCCCGAGACGTGCACGGGTAGACTCATCAATTAAAATTTCCCCAGCGGCTGATTTACTACATAAGCGAGACGCTAAGTTGACCCGGTTGCCAACAACAGTATAATTCATGCGCTCTGAAGAGCCGACACAACCGGCAATCACCTTCCCCGAGGCGACCCCAATGCCAATTTCGAAGGGGACTTCTGTCACTTGATTTAAATGAATACGCTTGGCCTGCATAGCCAAGGCGGCCTGTGCTGCGTTATGGGCATCATTGCCATATGAACGGGGCGAACCGAAGATAACCATAATGGCGTCCCCTATAAATTTATCAACAACACCATGATGCGCATGGGCTACGTCTGCTAAGGCGCTCATATGCTCGTTTAACAAACGAATAAGCTGTGCGGGAGGCATCCCTTCTGCCAAATGGGTGAAGCCTCGAATATCGCAAAATAGAACGGAGACATTGCGCTCTTCCCCCCCGAGCTCAATCTCCCCCTCCAAGAGGCGCTGAGCGACCTCCTCATCCGTTACTTGGCTTAAAATAGAGCGGTACCGTTCCTTCAATGCTAACCCTTCTACCATTTGATTAAATGAATGAGAGAGTTGCCCCAGCTCATCATCTCTATCCACTGGCACATGCACTGTCAAATCGCCTTCCCTAACGCGCTCATTGGCCTCGGCTAAGCGGCGAATGGGACGCGTCATCCGTCGAGACGCCATGATGCTGAGTAAAAGCCCTGAAAGCGGCACAAGGGGAATAACACTGAGAACGGCAATTCGAATATTACGTCTAAAAGTGTGCAGATCCTCCAATGAAAACAAGGCCAATTGATAAAGACTCGGCATACCGGCAAAAGCAGGAAGCTTTTGATAATAAAGGGCATCGTCTGCCCCTACCTGAACATACCCCTGCGAACCTATTAAAGAAACATCCCCCTGCTCCGCCGGAAGGGCTTTCAAAATACCTTGTACTTCCATCAAACCCTTCACAGGAAGGGTTTGTCCTTGTCCGAGTTGAGTCGAAAGAACAACCCCGGCTTTAGGCCCTTTTCCTTCCGCTCCAAAGAGTTCGTTAATATGACTGAGTGGAATGCCCAGGACTAAGTCCCCACTATCAACGACTGTCCCCTCACCCGCAAAAGGCGCGGCTATTAATTGGTATAAAACAGGACCTGCTTCCCTTGGCAAAATAAGATAAGCCATGCGATCCCCCGGGCCATGGGTTAAGGGATCTAGCTCGTGCTCTAGCGTACTGGGCTGGACCTCCATCGCATAGCCTGCATCCGTTATAACAGGCTTATACAGGACACGGTCCGGCGATATCCATCCAAAAAAAGGCTCATTGCGGGCTAACCCACCCGGCTTAAAACCATGCGCGCTTAAAACCTCTATCAGCACTTTAGCAAGCCCTGCAGAAAAACCAGCAAAGTCATTCTTTTTAATAAGTAAATCAATCGGAGCCTTGCTCACCGCTTCTTGCAACATAGCCTGCGCTGCGGCTAAACGATTCGCTTCTTCTTCTAAAAATTGTTGCCGCTGATTATCAAACTGCTGAGCACAAAAACGGTGGTACGTACGCCGTACTTGAAGCTCAACAAACCATACCGTGGCCGCACAAGCAAGTGTCACCATCAGCGTCATCGCAAGAACGAGCTTCAAGGTTACCCCAAAGCCAGTAAACTGCCGGATATGAAATTTTAGGGAAGATGAAGGGGCTTCTGACATCGAACTCACGAGGGGCATAAGGGTAAAAAGAGCAGCCCTGAATATGCTTTAAAAAACCAGCCAGTGCAAGCCCCACGATAATCACCCATAACTTTCATTTAAAAGGGCGTAGAAGCCCGGCGATCAGCATTAAACTCAACTGGCGCATTAATTACACCGTCATCGTGCATGGGTGCCCCCACGTCAAAAATATTTTTCAAACTTTGCCTTAACGGACCACTGTTATTAATTAACGCTACACGGGCTCTTTGTGCATATTGCTGACCAGCCATAGCGGCGGCGGCCATGGCTCCCGAATTATGCCCATATTTATAGGCCCAGTAAACTATAAGAGGGACTACAATCGCTGCAGTTGTACCCACTATAATGGCTGTATTGGACCACCAAAGACCATTTGCCGCTAATTGCTCACTTTGACCTATACGGCGACTGTCAAGCCCCCGCTTGTACAAGCCATGCGTCACTCGCAAATTTTGATTTCCCTCCCCGAACTGTGTGAGGAATTGGGTTAAAGCTGAACTTAAAGCAGCTGGGGCTTCTTCCTGTAATTGTACGATCAAAGCACTCCAAGCCTTACCCATACTAAGGGCCATATTAATACCTTGCTCATGATAGCTATGCAAAAATTCTAAATCATCCCTAACCGCGTTCATGTCGCCCTCAAAAGCTCCCTCACCCTCTGCTTCCTTCAATAAACGACTTTCAATACTCCCTTGTGTCTCTAACGCAATACTTTCAAGCAAAGGTAAAGTATCTTCTTCAATAAAACGTTTCGATTCAGCGCAAAGAGCATGCAGATCTTCATAAAAACCTGCTGCGGGATCAAGATCTTCACGATAAGCGGCCGTTATCTGCATCAATACTTCCAGGGATTGTTGGCTAATTTGATAAAAGCCCACAGCCTGCTTAGCTTGATCAGCCGCAGCAGTAAAAATATTCTGCCGATCAATGGGAGCATCATACGCAATTAATATGGCCAAAACTTTTGTCACAAGCCCAAGAAAAGCAAAAATCAAAAAAGGTATTTTCATAATGCAGGAGGGTTTAAAACTGAGCAACTGATCCCCGTGGATAATGGATTAGCCTAACCCACTTTTGCTTATCCATCAACAAAGCTTCTACATGTGATTTATTGGCTAAAAATAACAATTAAGTTAGCGATTGGGCCGATTCAAGTATGAAGTGCAGCACCCTTAGGCTGGAAAAAGGGTTAAGCAGCAGTGATGATAATGTTGGAAAACAGATTAATCATCATGCCAAAAAAGCAGTACTGCCACTTAACCTTAAA
>JANYEO010000133.1 GCA_025363025.1 Opitutia bacterium | reverse complement strand
GAGCTGGAAGGTGAGCACGCCTCCGCCACCCCGGAAATTGGCACGACCGGATGCGTAGTGCGTTGGTTCCGGTGGCGCGATCTCGCGGAGCCTTGAGCCGAGGAGAATTAGTCGCCAGCGTTCCTGCGGAACGCCGTAATGGGCGGCGAATGATTCACGCTCGTGTTTATTATCAAATGATACGAGGTAGTTTGGGTTTTCTTCTTTGCTATAAACTTTCAGCCCATGTTGGCCGAGAAAGAATAAGACCGCGTTGCTTAAAAGAGGCCCTGAAAGGGGTTCATAAAAGGCAATGGCAGATTTGAGTGAAGCATCATTTTGCAAGCCGTGGACGAAATCGATAAGTTCTTTGGTACTGCTCCCCAGATTGAAATTTTTATGGGTGTACCAATGACCATTACTCTTGAAGTAAGGATGATTTTTGAATTGTTCCCATGACTGGCCGTTAAATCCAGCAGTAGGGGAAACCATATCAATCAAAATATTGCCGTTACTCGTGATGGCGCCTAAGAGGAGTTTGTTATCATAACGATTCGCATGTGCGTATACTGTTTTTTCACCTCCACAGGCTCCGTGGAATCCTCCATGAGGCTCTCGATGGGGGGTGCTGACTAATTGATGATCTATTAAAGTTTGGCTTTCGTTGGTGATTGCCGGCGATTGTATTTTAATTTCTCCCATGACACCGATAATGCCGGCATCATTTTTGAATGAGTTATGGGCTTTAAAAGTGGCGTCCCCCGTAACAAATACATTTGGCTGTTTATCGGTGGGAACATCTTTATAGCCTTGGCAATTATGCTCTGCGCTTGCGCAAGGTTCGGGCTCAACACGGAAGGGGTCTTTGCGGCGATTGCGGATATTGTCCGCTTCAAGGTAAAAATCGCCCTTAACATCGATATCGCCGGCATTGTTATCAAACTCTTCTTCGGCTTTTATAGAAAGATCTCCCAGGGATAAGATATCGCTTTCGGGCTTCATGAAGATGTTGCCATCCAGGCTTTCTATTTTGCCGCCTTTATCTAATGAGATTAAGCCTCCCAGTAAGCCTATGTCTTGATCAGCGGTTAAAAAGAAGAAGCCGGCGCTCCTCAATATCCCGCTTTGTTTCTGCCAAGCGGACCCCTGTGCATTAATTGAAAACAGCGCATCCGGGTTATCGATTTGCATAATCCCTTCATTATGGAAATGACCGGTAAAAACGTTCAGCGTGCCATTTGTGCTATGGATATGGCCTTGGTTATTAAATAAGGCGCTTGCATCGTTGCCAGTGAGGGGGCTGCCAAAAGAGATATTAGACTGACTGGTGATGGTGCCTTCAGGCTCATTGGTGAAATGGCTTGAAGTAATCGCGATAGGCCCATTGCTGCCAATAGTATGGGAATTTGCGAATTTGGATGCAACGCTGAGGCTTGTTTGTTTTCCTCCTATAATAGCGCCCTTGTTATTAAATGTATTGAGAGCCGATAGATTAAAATCATCTGAACTCTGAATAACGTCGGAGGACTCATCTTTGGAGGTTCCGATCAGTTTGCCATGATTAATGATGGTATGCGCCGTCAGATGACAATTAGGGCCCAGGCAAGTGAGGCTACCATCGTTATTGAAGTGATTATGCACTTTTGGCGTCATACCCCCTATAAGCGTAAGGGTGCCTTGATTGTTTAACGTATGCACCCAACCGCTTAAAATACCATGAACTTCGATGACGCCAGTATTATTGAATGTTTTGAATGCGCTTAGATCGAAATTGCTTTTGGCGATGAAAGTCCCTGCGTTCGTGAAGGTGGTTCCTGAAGCTTCAAGCAAGCTGTTGGCGATGAAGGTGCCTTTATTGGTTAAGTTCGCAATATTGCTCAAATAAGCATTGCCGGCCATGGAAACCGAAGCCTTTTCACCCTCATTGATAAAGGATTGAGGACTTAAGTGAGCCTCACCTGTGATAATGATTTTGCCTTCATTTTTAATAGTGGTGGGGCTCGCCTTGATAGAACCCAACTGGAAGGTTCCTTTATTGAGCCAGGTTCCTGAAAAATGAGCTTCTAAATGGTTAGCAGCGATAAGGCCGTTTTGTGCATTGACCCAATCGCCCGCTTTTAGGCTTTTGAGAGAGCCATTGGTTGCATGTAGGGTGCCGTGATTAATGACGTGTGCACTGCCGATGGCTAATGATTTTAAGCCGGTAATGTTTTGATGGTTGGTAATCGATGCATCGGCTTCTAGCGTGAGCGCTAAGCGGCCGGATATTAGGCCGTGATTGATCAGTTCATTTGATAATTCAACCGTCACCCAATCGCCATTAATGATACCTTGGTTCTCAATATGACGGCCTTTAAATTTCAGCGACTGCGTATCGATAGAGGCTGTGTCTGTATTGATCGCGCCGAGGGTGCCTTCGTTTAAGAAGGATTCAAAACCGCTAATAGTGAGAGCGGCAGCGGAGATTTTGCTAGGGGCATAAGGGGCTGCCGTATTTTTTAGAAACTTGAAGTGAGTGGCTTTTAAATGAGCACTTTCGGCTACGATTAAACTGTTCGTGTGGGTGAAATTTTCCGCCTCGACTTCAAGATTAAGCGTGCTCAATTCCGCATCATTAATACAGGTGTGGGCATTAATTTTGATAAGCCCTGGGGACTGAATGCTTTTTTGAAGGGTTAAATGCTGCGCATTTATAGTAAGATTGTTGGCCGATACCGTATGCAGGGTACTGTTTTTAACTTGGCTTAAATCGAGCGTTAAATCTTGGACAGAATAGATGTTTGCACAAGTTGCAGCTTCTGCGTTTATAATCAGCGTGCCTACATTTAAAGCCCCTTTTTGAATGACCGTTGGGGCGTTAAGAGTAAGCTTTGTCAGCGTTAAATCGCGGCCATTGACTTCGACTGGCTGATCGCTCGTTAAGGTTAAGTGGGTGACGGATTTTTCGAGTCCGCGAAGGGTGATGCCGCCCTTTGGGTTTAAACTGAGCGTAATACCTTGTGTTTCGAGTTCAAGGCTTTGGCCGTCATTTTCAATTTCATAGTCTAAGGCCTCTGCATGGGCAGATGTTGGAATGAATCGATCGTTACTGACGGAGAACTGCTTAAAAGTGCTGTCCCATTGTTTGTTTTTAAAGGTGCTGAATTGAAGGATCACTTCTTCTGTATCCTCCGCGAGGGCTTCAGCATCTGCGTTATCTACTGGGCTCTGAATAAGGGTCAGCTGGACTTCTCCTTCTTGGCCTGCTGCAAGTGAGGTGCTCAAAAGTCCACTATTTGATAGCGCGGTTTCGTAAGCTTCGTATTGAGTGGGGGCCGCTCCGGGAAGTTTGTTATAGGCTAAAAGGCGGGCGTTGAGTTTATTGGCATAGGCCTTTTTTTCTTCTGCTGTAAAACTGCTTGCGCTTGTGCCCTCCCATTTGGGCCAGTCTTTTAGCAGGTAGGTAATAGAAATTTCTTGGGCTTTTAAGGCAGCGGCTTCGCTTTGAGCCAAGTGAATGATGGCTGCATCCGCGCGCTTGATGGATTTTAATAATTCTGCGTAAGCCTTATGGTAGGCGGCTTGCAGTGTGAAGGCACTGGCATGAGGGGAGGCTTGGGCTTCGCTTAAATAGAGCGCGGCTTTTTTAAGGTCGGCTTCGAGGGCTTCGAGGCGCGTGATAATGGAGGGTTCCGAAGCCGTTTTTAATGCGCGCAAACACTCGAGCGCGCATGCGCTATAAAAGTTCCATTGAGCGAGATAGGTGCCTTGGTCTCCTTTCTGGGTAGCATTATTAAAGGCTGTTTTTGCGAGAGCAGCCCGGGCTTCATAATGATTGGCCGACACTGCATACGCGTCTTGCCCGACATTGATATAGCCCGAAATATCACCCAGTAAAGACGTGTATTCTGCAACGCCTTTGAGGTGTTTTAGAAGCTTTTTATAAAGGAGGATTGCCTCTGCGTCAGTGGCGGGTGCACCGCTTGATAACACGGCTTCAAGCTCGTTTTTAAACAGGGCAGCGGCCTCGGCATGGGTGTTGCGGCTTTCAATATAAGTGTTATAGAGAGGAGCGGCTTCCGTAAGCGGAGTGGTGTCTACGATATAGAAATTTTCAAAGCCTTGCAGTACAGAAGAAAGGTTTTCTAGTGGTTCGACTGTGAAGGGTAGTTCCAGGATTGGCGCAGCGCGGCCCTGACTATCTTGAGCTTCGACAATGAGGATATGTTCCCCCAGGGATTCGCTTTTAAAACTTTGGTTGAGGGTGGTTCCGGTGCCGCTTGTGGAGACACTGCCGAGAGTCAGCAGAGTAGGGGAGCCCGGTTGTTTAATTTTAAACGTGAGCGTGCCGGCTAAATGATTAGGGTGATTCCACGTGGCGCTTAAAGTTTGAGAGGATCCGAGGTAGCTCGGGGTGGTTGAAAGGGCAGTGATTTCTGGCCGCCCATAAATGGTGATAGGTTCTGAAATGAGGCTGCCACTGCCTCCGTAGTTATCTGTCGCAGTGGCACGGATATAGTAATCGCCCGGGGTATGGAAGGTAAGGTTAGTTGTAAGGTGTGTTGTAAAGTGATCTTGACAATTTTCATCGCTGAAAAAGGCTTCGGAGAATTTAATCGCTGAAAAAGGCTTCGGAGAATTTAATATAATATGGTTATCTGCATCATTAAATGGGTACCAAATAGCCTTACTTGCTTTTTGATAATTAAGTGACAAATTAATGTCCTCACAATAAGGATTCTCTGCGATGATTTTAAACTGAAAGGCTGCTCCAGGTGCTTTGTGTGTCTGTGTTTGATCATGGAATTGTATATTGCGGCCTTTAACTTGTAGGGCTGTAATTGCTAGGGTTTTAAGGTCCTGAATATGTACTTTAAGTTTTGTTAAGGATTGATCATCTAGCGGAGTTCCTGCCCCTGAAGGATCTTGGCGGATGGATGTGGGTATGCTTTTTGCAATAGTATCTAATTTTGCTCTGATGGTTGCCCCAGAAGTTCTGGGATCATATACTACCGCATGCAGTTCACGTGCTTCTCGTAGTTTCTTGAAAAAGTAAAGAGCTTCTTTATAGTTTGAAGATTGCAAGCTCGCCGTATAACATTGTTGGCAAAGATGATTTACCATCATTTCAGTGACTCCTCGGGCAGCTTGTGCATTAGGAGTGATTGAAAATAATACGCTGAGACAAAGGCCTAAGAGTAAGCTGGAGCTAAACCTTTTGAGAGGAGAAGGTAGGATGCCGGCGGCGCCCTTGATGATTCTCTGGGCTATTGATACCTTATTATTGATTAAAGAATTATTTACCATTTTTGGACCAAGAAAAGTTGAGAGCGGAAAGTTAAATGTGGCCCATTGAAGGTGTTTTTTACTACTTTGCACGCTTTTATTTTCAATAAAACAATATAATTAAATTAAATAAAAATACTGATATAGTTTAAATTGGCCTATGGAGTAATGTCGGCAATAACCCTGTAAAGGGACGTAGCAACAATCAGTGTTCGGTGTAGCTACGGAGTTCTTAGACCTGTTTTAAGGCGAAGTATGTAGGGGTATGCCTTTGCAATGCCTACTGCATTTAGAGCAAAGAGACGCGCGTCTGTTTATAAAAGAAAAATAAAGGCTCCACGGAGGTCGAGAGGATTTGATTTTAAATTCTCATTTTTTGACTAAAAATCAAGAATCCGGTGCGAAGCAAAATTGAACACCGCTGCGAACTTCGCTTTTTTACTGTGCCTTTTGCCTATTTTGCTCATGAGTATTTCCTTTGTTTACTGATATTCACGGCATCCAGCCAGAAAGCAATACTCGCATTTCAACCTGTCCAGTTTTCGGGGGTCACCTCATTAAAGCCAATCCAACCAAAACAAAATACCTGCGAGTTTTATATAGTATTTTAAATAATAAAGAAGAGACACACTATTAAGCCTGTGTTAATATATCAATATGAGACCGCTTCCGGGCCCCATTCAAGAGTGAAGTGCAACAAGCCACGGACCTAAACCAATCCAAAAAAGCTTGTTGCCTTGATTATTATTATGGCCATTGCAGCGGCCATCAGATCCCTAAAAGACCCCTCTATTAAGCGGAAAAGCCATGGCTACCCGGTTGAAAACTTCTTCAAAAGAGGCATTGACTCGTTAATCGCCAACAGAAACGCTTGGTTATTGAGTTCATTAAATTTTGCCATGTAGTATAAAAAATAATTAATTAAAATTTTTTACAATTATAAATCCCTCACTTAATCTATTGGCAATGGAATCAGCCACTCAACAAAAAACAGACGGAATTGGATGGATACCCACTCTCACGAGCATTGGGGTCAATGCTTTGGGAGGAAGCATTATTGGGGGAATCCCAGGAGGCATTATCGGGCTCACGACCGGCATCGTTGATGAATGCTTAATTAGCTATGGAATTACCAGTCAGCATTATGCAGGCACATCCGCTTTTTGGACCACGATGGCCAGCAAATCGGCAACCCATTTTTTCCCAATGCATACGCTGTCAACCTCTATCGCATCTGCGGGAGCCGGCGCTCTACTTTCTTGGACTAATAGTGACTTTTTAAACTTTAAACAAAGCATTGTAACTCCCCTCGAGGCATTTTTTACGGTCAACCGGTTTTTCGACAAGGGAGATATTTTATCAGCTAAGGAGCTCGGGAAAATTCAAACTAAACTCTGGGAAGACCCCATTGGGGCGCTGGAGCTTATCAAAAACGACATTCAAGAAGTGTATGAGCACAACGAGTTTGTTGCGAACTTCATCCTCAGCAACGCGCTGGGTATCACTCAGACAGTCATCAACTTTACAATGCTCAAATGGATGGGAGCCTATGGCAGCAGTCTATTCATTCACAATTTACTGAGCGAACATCGTGAAGCCTCTATGCGCGTACTTGCTTGGGAGGGCGGTAAGGTTATGGGCTTATTCTTCGCAAAGGAAGCGGCGAGTATGTGGATATCCACACTCCAAACTCATGTAGGACAAAAGCAATTTGAGATCGTTTTGGGCAAAAGTACCGAGATTTTGCTTGAGGCCGGCAATGCCAGAAAACTCATGGCATCGGACAAAGGAGATGAGATCAATCAAAACCTCACATTCGATTTATTTGTCCTTTTGAATCAGGGAGTTTCGGGCCTCAATGGGTGCATAGCTTCGGTATCTGAAGCGAGTCTTGCCCTGAGTATGATTGGGCAAAAAACCATTGAGGCTGTTGGGCTATACGCTCTCACGCCGCTTCTTTTTACAAAGCCCATGGAGATGATCGCTGCGGAGGCGCTAGTCGTTGCCAATAAGTTACCTGAGGTGGAAGCTAACTTGTGGCAGATAAAAATGGAGATTTCCAATAACATTGAAGCCATCAGCCCCAGGGACGGGCAAGCTTACATGAAGCAGAAGTACAATGCTGTTGGAAAAGAATCCAATGCCCTTCAAAATGAATACCTGTTTTTTTCGAATTTAAAAACATCTGCAAATACGCTTGTTGGGTACGTTGATCAGGGTATCGATATTGCGTACATTGGGCACAAACATGTTTTAAAAGAGCTTTCTTTAGCTGAAATCCCGCAAATTAAAAATTCACTCACGACACTCTTCACATTTCTGTCGAGCAACGTATTTGCTTCGATGAACAACAAAGAAGTTAACCTCTCGAAAGCACGCCTTGAGCAACTTTTTGATATCATCGAAGCACCCACGACTAGCAGGGTTGAGCGCAAAATTAACGAAGAAGGTCAAGTGGTTTTTGATGACTATACGCTCATGCTCGACGGCAAGGAAATTGTCCACATTGACCACCTACAGCTTGAACGCGGCAAGCATTATGCTTTTACAGGGGAAAAAGGCTGCGGCAAAACCAGCACGCTGATCGATATGAAGGAAGGGGTGTTCACGCCGCTTAGCAGTTCAGGAACGATATCTACCCCAACAGTGGATGGTCGCCCAGTGAAAATGATGTTTGTCGATCAAAAGCTCTATTTGCCGGCTGGAGCAACGCTAATTGAGTCCATCTACTTTCCAGGCATCTTCACATTGCTATCAAAAGAAGAACAAGCTGAAGTGAAAGCACAAATCATCCATTTGCTTCAGGACTTGGAAACCGATAAATTTATCAACGATCCGAGTAAGGATGCGGGGTTGCTCACTCGTTTGGATAGTTCGGACTTTAAGCTAAGCGGCGGTCAAGGGAAAGAAGTGGCCATCATTCAAGCGATTCTAAATAAACCCGATATTTTGATCTTGGATGAATCTTTTGTGGGGCTCGACAAAAAATCGCTGATTAAAGTCGAAGACATTATCCAAACGCATTTACCTAACACGACTATCATCTCGGTTGACCACCACGCATGGGATAACAACTATGCGATTAACGGCAAGGGAAGCGGCTTCTACGACAAAGAAGTGCACTTTGGTGATGGCCGAGTGACGCTACAGGATATCCCATCTAAACCCGTGGACATGATGGAGTGGGCGAACCCACACCCAGTCGACGAAGTCAAGTGGCTGGTAGTAGAAGATAGCAACATATGTGCTGTACCCAGCATATTTGATTGGATGGATATTTGCGGCTCTTAGCCCGAGGCCTTTTTTGGAATTGTATTCGAT
>JANYEO010000103.1 GCA_025363025.1 Opitutia bacterium | reverse complement strand
TATTGAACTTTGCAAGCACCATGACACCTTTATCCAATCCGCTTTAGCTGAAGAGAAAACACGGGCGGAGGGAATTGCTGCACGTGATGCCTTCTACCAAGGCATTCTTAACCGGTTGGATGAGTGTGCAGCGCTGAAGGGAGTATAGGGCATTCAGTTTATCAGATAAACAAGACGACCACTGGTATTGATACAATGGTTTTCTTGGCAATTATGCATAACGTTTAACATCGACAGCTAGGGGAAGGGGCTGAGTGCCTTCGAGTGCATGGATGAAGGCATCGGCCATCGAGGGCACGAGTAAGCCGCCTTTAGAGGCAAAGCCATTAAAAATAAAGAGGCCTGGGTGCTCTGGGTGCTCGCCTATGCAGGGGAGGGTATCCGGTAGGGCAAGGCGGATGCCGACAGATTGCTCTAAGAGGACTGGCATAAAACAATCGGGCATGAAGCGTTTAAAGGCGGAGAGCAAGTCTGCCCGGGCTTTAGGTGTGGGGGCTGGGTTATCCGTCCAAGCATAGGTTGCCCCAATGCGGCAGGTGATGGCCCCTTGGGGAATGAGCCATTCGCCTGAGCTGAATATTTGGCTTTGCCAATCCGTTGGGATGGGGGCTTGTAGCGTCAATATTTCCCCTTGAGTGGGATGCATGGGGAGATGCTTAAAAAAAGGATTATGAGTGACGTGGTGGCCTTCGGCGAAAATGATGCGCTCGTAAGGTTGGCCTTGGTAGTGGAGGGTGTTATCGCTGAATTCTAGCTGATTGAAATCGAACACGCCTTCTTCTACACATTGGGTTTTGTTGAAATGGGCCCCGAGTACTTCTAAAAGGCCGGGCATATTGAGAATGCCCCCGCCTAAAATGGAGATGCCGCCTAAAGGATCATTCCCCCAGGTGTTGGGAGGAAAGAGGGGGCCTAGGTAGGGTTGATAGGAGGGGTCTGCTATTTTTGTTTGGGCTAAGACTTTTTCTTCTAAGCTCGAAAAGAGGCGTTGTGTTGGTCGTTCTTCAAATAGTGAGCAATCGAAGGTTGCTTTTAGTGCTTTATAAAAAGTTTTGGCTGTTGGGAGGACATGGGCTACTTCCCATGCGAGGCTGAGGCGCTTCCCCATGATAGGGGTTAGGAGGCCTGCGGCGACAGGGGAGGCGGGGGCGGGTTTTTTGCCTTCTAAAATATGGATAGCCCAGCCGCATTGTTGGAGCTTCCAGCCTAGGATACTCCCGGCAATACCTTGGCCAACGATGAGAGTGAGCCCTTTGGGTTTGATTATAGGCATATGACAGAAAGTTTCATGGGTACCGTATAGCTTTAAACGGTTAAGGCCCCCATGAGCTCCATAACTGGCAGGAAAAGCGCGATGATAAGCCCCCCTATGAGGAGAGAGAGCATCACAACCAAAGCGGGCTCCATCCCTGCAAGCAAGCGGCTAATAGCGGTGGCGGCGGCCTGGGCTTCCATTTCTCCTAAATGTTCGAGGAGGCTGGGTAATGTGCCAGCTGCTTCCCCGGCTTCAATGAGGCTAACACTGGTTTGAGAAAATAAAGGATCTGCTGCGAGTAGTTGACCGAGGGTGCTGCCTTGCCTGAGGCCGATTAAGACGGTGCTTAAGCTACGCCCGAGTGGAGTTGTACTGCTACCCATTATTTGGCTTGTGAGCTCTAGGGCTTCGTGAAGGGAAAGGCCACTGCTTAATAGTAGCCCGAGTGTTTTAAATAAGCGGGCCCGTAGTGTAAATTGGGCTGGTGTTTTAATAAGCGGCAAATGGCAGAGGGCTAAGTGCTTAATTTTTTGAATCCAGGGCTTTTGAATACCATGATACAATGCAGCTAAGGTGATGAGGCCTATGTTGATAATGATAAACGGGTGAGTTCTTATCCCTTGGCTTACCCCTAATACGTATTGAGTGAGGGGAGGCAGTGCGGTGTTTGCACCTAATAGTGTTTTAAAAAGGCCTTCGAATTGGGGAACGATCCCGAGTAATAGGCCGAGGACCATGCCTCCTGAAAAAGCTAAAACCACGGTAGGGTAGATAAGGGCCGTAATGATCTTGTTTTGCAAATGCGCGACGCCTTCAGCCCACTGTGCGAGGCCATTTAGAATCGTAGGCAGTGCCCCTGCTTTTTCCCCTGCGCATAGTGCGCTAAAGAAGACAGCCCCCCAGGCTTTTTTTGACATAGCCATAGCTTCTTGTAGGCTTTCGCCTTTGTTTAAACGATAGAGAAGATGGTTTAATTGCGTATATAGGGGGCTTTTAATGGGGGTGCTTTTAAGTATGGTTTGTAAAGCAGTTAAAAGGGGGAGCCCGGCATCTAGTAAATTAGCGAGTTGCCTGGCAAATAGAGCTAAGCATTTTACGGGGAGGGGTTTGGTTTTGTATTTTGCATTTTCCGACAAGGCCCCTTGGTCGAGTTTTATAATTACCCAGCCGCGACGTTGGCAGTGTAAGCGGGCTTTGGCTTCGGTGGCAGCTTCTATATGGCCATGGCGGACTTGCCCTTTTTGATCAATAGCGGTGTAGTGGTAGGCTTGCATGAGGTTGACGATTCTTGATTACGAGACCGCTGCAGAATACCTTTCTTTTGAATTCTTGCGGTGTTGTTGCTTCTCAAGTACCTTCTGTACGTTCGTCGCTCCGCCTTGCAAGTTCTTCAAAATTAAGGCATTCTGCATGCGGTCTCTAAATAATCCCGAGTGTTTAAAAACATCAAATAGTGTGTGTTTTGTTGAAAATTGCTATTATGCAGCGGTCTCATTACGATTTCTATTAAAGCTTCAAGAGCGTCAAAGCCAGTCTTTTGGACAGTAAATAAAAGGGTCCCCCCGCCTGAGCCGTTCCCCAAGAGACGCACGTTCTGTGACCTCGATTGATCTAGGTGGGTGCCCATCGAGTGGCTTTTGCCTTCCGGTTTGCGGCTTGACAGCGACCCCTCTTTACAGGCTCCCGTAAGGTTAGTATTAGGAGAAGAACGTTTAGCGCGGGTCTACGTACACTGCAGAGGGACCCCACTTGCAGCGTAAACCTAGAATCGTTTGTGTCGCAATCTATTCCTTCTGATTTAAAGCTTTTTCGATAGCTTTCAGGGAAAGACCGATAATAAGCAGTTGTTTTTCGCGGCTTTTTTCCCCTGTTTTGAGAGTAATAGCGCGTATAGGCAGGTTCAGGGCTTTTGCGAGGCAAGCCATGACGGCTTCATTGGCTCGCCCCCCCTCAGCCGGTGTTTGGACTTTGATTTTCAGCTTTTTGCCTTCTACCCAGCCTACGACTGTATTGCAAGAGGCATTGGGGATGACACGCACACTGAGTGAGACCGTGGCCGAATGCATGATTTATGAGTTTTTGGTCGGTTGTTGCTTCTCAAGTACCGTATGTACATTCGTCGCTCCGTCCTACAAATTCCTCAAAATCAAAGCATTCTGCAAGCGGTCTCATGAATTGGTCTTTGAGTATTGTCTCCATCTTTTTAAGTGCGGGTCAACGATCATCCCCCTCTATTTAAGCGTAAGAGTGCGGCTTCGGCAGCTTCGCGGTGAAGGTGATCTGCGGGGGCTATATTTAAATAGTCTTCGTAGAGGATTTTTGCATTGCGAGGGTTATGCCCTAAGGTTTCGTAGCCATGGGCAAGATCGTACGTGAGCTCTATGCTTTGAGGGAAGGTTTCTTTGGCTCGGACCAATTCTTCGAGCAAGCGCTCTGGAGTAGCGCTTTGTTGCATAATATCGAGCAAGTTGAGCGTATATAAAAGGTTAGTATTATCCCGCCGCTGGGCTTCGAGGGCGGCCATTTCTGCTTGTTCTAATGCGCCGTTTTTGAGGGCTGATTGAGAGAGGCTTTGCCATGTTTCTGCAGAGGAAGAATCAAGCGCTAAGGCCTTCCAGTAAAGGGTAGTAGCGGCTGCATAGTCCCCTTCATCTGCTTTTGCCTGGGCGGCATCTGTAAGGGCAGGTGGGTTAAGGGCAGCGGCTTCAGCTGCGGCGATTGCGGTTTCTTCGGCTATTAAGCGGGCTTGTTCTGTAGCTGCGGCTTCTGCTTGAATTTGGGCTAATCCTGCTAATTGAATACGCTGCGCTTCCGCCTCAAGAGCGGCAATACGGGAGGCTTCAGTGGATTGCCATGCCTGGGTAGTAGTGATGGAAGCTTTTCTTGAAGCGTCTGCCAATGTTTCAGGCGCATGGGCCTCTAGCCAGGTGAGGGCGGCTTGTGCGTGTGCGTGTGCCCCTTTTATACAGCTAAGATCAAATAGGCCGAGCTGGACTTCGATGGAGTTGATCCCTTGTTGGCGGCGTAAGGCTTCTAAATAAACTTCAGCAAGCGGAATGTCTTGGCGTTCTAGGCTGAGAGTAAGGCAATTGATAATCAGGGGGCTATTGGTTTTGTCTTTATCTAAGGATAATGCGCGTTGATAAGCTGCTAAGGCTTGGAGAGTGTCTCCTCGGGCTTGGTTGATAGTGCCTAGGGCTTCCCAAGCGGCTGCGTCCTCCGGCTCATGCGTTAAGTAGCGCGTATAGTAATCTGCGGCATCTGCGCATAGGCCTGCTTTAGTTGCTTCCCCCGCTGCATAGCGTAGGTAAGAGGCATCTTCAGGGGTTTGCTCTGCTAGTTGAGCAAAGAGGCGGGCGGCTTCCCCTGGGTTATTGGCTTGGGATTCTAGCAGGGCCAGGGCTTCGAGCACGTTAGTAGCATCTGGGTATTGCGCTAGGAGGATTGTTAGCGTTTCCCGGGCGGCGCTGGTATTGCCGGCTGTTAAAGAGTTGTCTGCAGTAGCTAGGGCTTGGGTAATGGCCTCGGCCTTTACTTTTTCCGGATCTCGTGGTTTACAGGCAGAAAGCCCTGTGATTAATAAGAAAGAGAGCGTAACTGAGAACAAGTGAATCATATCAAGTGGCTTATTTTTTGTTAAAAAAGCCCTAGGGTCAAGCTTCATGCGGCTGCCATCTCAAGTTAAGCTTCGACGTTTTCTTCATCACCAGCGTTGAATATGAGGCGATTGATTAGCGCTCCACCTGATTCGCTTAACCGATAGGAGTTCTCCTTGAAATTATAGCGGTTAATAGGATCAGAGCTAATTTTGAAATGGAATTCTGTGGGCTGAAAATGAGGTATTGGGTGCCAACTCCTAATGTAAGCAACGGTTGTTTTAATTTTTCGAATGCCGGTGAAGAGTTGTTTGAGTGACTCCCAGTCCATGCTGACAAGGTGTTTTATATAGGCCTCTTCAAGTGTTACGATATTGGATGTTTGCTGGTTTAACGGCGCATGAAGGAGTCGCATGGTTAAACAAGTTTCTGCAATAATGTGAATGAGAAGGGCTTGATTGCGGTTAGATGACGAGTTGCTTAACGCCTGTATGTTGAGATTTTGA
Source organism: Opitutia bacterium (assembly GCA_025363025.1). Taxonomy (GTDB): domain Bacteria; phylum Verrucomicrobiota; class Verrucomicrobiia; order Opitutales; family JANYEO01; genus JANYEO01. The sequence continues at coordinate 22,726 of JANYEO010000103.1, read as the reverse complement.
CTGTTTACATAAGCCTGAAATGTTTGATGTAGGTCGTTTTGTTCTTTCGTATGTACGAAAGACCTTTGGCTAGTTGTTTTTGGCTTAAGGGCTATGGGTTGTAAGTGCTCGTCATAGACTTTCCATTTTGTCTCAGGCCTTGCCGGTGCCCAATGCGAAAAAGGAGAGAGTGTCTGATTCGTGTTTAAAGCTAGATTAGGGCCGCTGATGAATGGAGCGCTGCTCGATGATGCTTGAGTGAAGTTGTGGATAGTTTCTTGATGGAAGCGCTGAGTCTGCGTATCATTTGTGGGCCTATATTCTTGAAATGGATCGAAGGCGAAGGCTTGATGGGTTGAGGCTCGCGCGTAGGGTTCTGGGTAGGGTGGGGGCCAATCAGTGTTATTGAATGGCATGCCATCATTATCGATTGTTATTGGCTCTGGGATATAATGGTCATCAGGCGGAGTAATGCCTGCAAATTGTGTGTCATTAAAAGGGCTAGTACGTACAGTGGCTACTGCTTGAGTGAGTCCAGTATGTATGTCTGGATAGGGTAGCCAGCCGCCAGAGAATAAAGGTTGGCCATTTGCTAGGGGGAGCAGTAGGAGGGGTAGTAAAATGATTAGGCTATTGAATATAGGCCGTTTCATAGAACTTTATTTTGGGTCATCCCCAGACTTCTGCTGGTTTTGTTGTTTCTTGATCTAAAAGGCTTTGGTAACGCTCTATAATCCGAGTACGTATAGCGGATGTAGAAAGGCCTGCTTGTGCGCGCAGTGTGGCAACACTTGAGCCATGGGGGATGAATGCATCTGGCCATCCAATACAAAGAACGGGGGTTGTTAGGGCTGCTTGGTTCAATGTTTCTAGCACGGTAGAGCCAAAACCCCCTGTTACTGCGTGGTCTTCTAGTGTTACGATGAGCTGTGTGTTGCTAGCGTGTTCAATTAAAAGAGAGGCATCTAGCGGCTTTACAAAGCGGGCATTGACAACCCCAACCGATAACCCTTCTTCGCTTGCCAAAATGTGGGCCAGGGCGAGGGCTTCTTCAACCATGGGGCCAATAGCCCATAGGACGATATTTTCGCCTGCACGGAGGACTTCCGCTTTGCCCATTTCAAGAAGAGCAGGCTCGGCTTTGATCGGGGTGCCAAGAGCGGCCCCCCGGGGATAGCGGATAAATGTTGGGCCGGTGTGGTTGAGGCCGGTATGAAGCATGTCTACCAGTTCGTCTTCATCCTTGGGCTGCATGATGCAGGTGTTGGGGATGATGCGTAGGTAGCCTAAGTCAAACAAGCCGTGGTGTGTCGGTCCATCGTTCGGGGAGAGGCCCGCGCGGTCCATGCAAAAAAGTACGGGCAAATTTTGCAGGCAAATATCGTGTACAATGGGATCAAACGCGCGTTGCAAAAAAGTGGAGTAAATAGCGCAAACAGGCTTAAAGCCTTGGGTTGCAAGCCCAGCGGCAAATAACGCTGCATGTTCCTCTGCAATACCTACGTCAAAAAATTGCTGAGGGAGGGCTTTAGCAAACCCGGTTAACCCCGTTCCGGCCGGCATGGCAGCGGTAATGGCGAGGATCTTTGAGTCTGCTTTACCAAAACGGGTGAGGGCACTGCCGAAAACGTCTTGATAGCTGGGGGGGGTGCCGGTTTTAGTGGGTTTTGATAGCCCTGTTTTAAGATCAAATGCGCCTGTACCGTGGAATTTCTCAGGGTCCTCAATGGCTCCGGGGTAGCCTTTGCCTTTTTTGGTTAAGACGTGGAGAAGGATGGGCTCGTCGGCCTGTTTGCAAAACTCTAAGTAGCGTGTTAGGGTGGGGAGGTCGTGGCCATCAATGGGGCCTATGTAGCGCAGGCCATAAGCTTCAAAGAGGCTAGACGAGGCTGGCAGGATGAAGTCTTTCGTTTCTTGTTTGGCTTTACTGGCCCATTGACGGATTTTTTCGCCCCCGGGCAGTGTTTTTAAAAAGCGCCCAATAGCGGCATTGAGGCGTATATACCCAGGCTTCGTAATGAGGCGGTTTAAATAATCGGCCAATGCGCCTACATTGCGTGCGATGGACCATTCATTATCATTTAAGACAAGGGTGAGCTTTCGCGTTGTAGCGGCAATATTATTCATGGCCTCCATCGTGATGCCGCAGGTGAGAGCAGCGTCTCCTAAAAGAGCCACGACATGGGTGTCTTTTCCGGCGAGGTCCCTTGCTTTTGCCATCCCCAAGGCGGCCGATAGAGCCGTTCCGGCATGCCCAGCGCCATAAGCATCATGAGGGCTTTCTTCTCTATTTAAAAAGCCACAAGCGCCTCCAGTTTGGCGTAACTTTTCAAAAAAAAGCCCTTGGCGTCCAGTGAGCAGCTTGTGCACATAGCCTTGATGAGCGACATCGAAGGTAAACACATCTTCCGGGGTGGAGAAAACACGGTGTAGGGCAATGGTAAGCTCGACAACGCCTAAATTGGGCCCTACATGCCCGCCATTTTGAGAGGTCACCCGAAGGATTTCGGCCCGGATCTCTTCTGCGAGTTGCGGCAAGGTACTCGCGGGCAGTGCTTTAACATCTGCTGGGCCTTTGATGAGAGAAAGAAGGGCGCTCATGACGTAGTTAGGCTTGGCTATCTAGACTGAAAGGTTCTGGCTCGTGGGCGTTTTCTTTGAGGTGGAGTAATTTGAGCTCAGCCGTTTTGAGGTGTTTTTCGCAAGTTTTGAGAAGTGCGGAGCCTTTTTCGTAAGAGGTGACGAGATCTGCCAGGGGTGTATCGCCTTTTTCCATAGACGTGATGAGGCTTTCGAGGGCCTTTAAGGCTTCCTCAAAGCTGGGCGTTGTAGCCCCGGGCATCTTTTTGCGTGGTTCAGACATAGTTAATGAAATACTTATGATGGAGGCAGTCTATGCGAAAGGAAGTGTTTTTTCATTTATGTAACAAGGCTGGTTATTTTTAAAGCTCGAAATATTGATTTAAATCTTCATTAGGAAGTAATGCTAAATTCTACCACTTTTTATCGCCAAGAATACACAGGCCCATTACTTGAAGAGGCAAGCCTTCCGGGCACACCTTTTGGTTTTTTTCAAAATTGGCTAGATCAGGCTATTGAGTCCAAAATAAGTGAGCCCAATGCCATGTTACTTTCTACAGTGGGTGCAAGTGGGTGTCCTTCGGCTCGGGTGGTGCTGTTGAAAGATTTTAGCGAGCAGGGTTTTTGTTTTTTTACCAATGGGCAGAGCCATAAGGCAGGAGAGATCCAGCATAACCCGGCTGTGGCGCTCACTTTTTATTGGGAGCCGTTTTATCGCCAAGTGCGCATTGAGGGCATGGCTGTGCCTGTTTCGACTACCGTGGCAGATGCTTATTTTGCGCTTAGGCCACGTGGGGCCCAACTATCGGCCTGGGCCTCTTCGCAATCTGAGGTAGTGAGCAGTCGCATGGTATTAGAGGCGCAATATCAAAAAATGACAGAGCGGTTTAAGAATGAGGCTGTGATTCCGCGCCCCCCTCATTGGGGGGGCTTTTGTGTGGTACCCACTATGATAGAGTTTTGGCAGGGGCAAGAAAATCGCTTGCATGACCGGGTTCGGTATACGCGGCTGGGGGAGGTTATTGATAATGCTTGGCAGCGAGATCGCCTTGCACCTTAAGCCGGTTTTGTTCTTAATAAGACTCTTATCATGCCTACCACCTTATACCTCCTCCGCCATGCTGAAGCTGCTCCTGGTATTCCGGATGAAGGCCGTCCTTTAACTCCGAAAGGCCTGCGCCAGGTGGAGGCCTTGGCCCTTTTTTTAAAAGGGAAAGCAGCGTTTGCGCCAGAGGACATTTGGCACAGTGGGCTTAAACGGGCAGAACAGACGGCCCAGGGATTAATGCAGGGGTTGAATTTAACAGCGTCCCTTCAGTTGATAAATGGTCTATCCCCTAATGCCCCAGTAGAGCCCATTGCCCGTCGTTTAAAGTTGTTGACGAAAAATACGCTGATTGTCGGCCACAATCCTTTTTTAGAGCGTTTGGCAACTGTGCTGTTAGAGGCGCATGGGGAGGCTCCTGTTTGTCATATGCGAAAGGCTAGCCTTATGGCTTTAGAGAAAGTCGAAGGGGTAGGGCTTGCGGGGGCTTGGCAGCTTAGTTGGTTTGTGGGGCCAGGTTTGTATTTTAACACTCAGGGTTGACTTTAAGGGGTTACGGGGGTATACTCACTTAACCCCCCTTTTAAAAGATGCCCTTTATTTCTGGTCAACCCCCTCAGTCTTCTGTTGCTCAAGGTTTCTGTGCCAATGATATTGGCAAGCTTAAGGCTACTGGTCAGGCGGTAAAAGTCCTCCAGGGCGCAGCCGGGAAGGCAGCTGCCGCGCTTAAGGGCAGGGCTGCTATAGGGGGAGAGATTGGGATGCGTGGGGTTCAATCTTATGCTAATTATGCACGCGATGTTCTTTTAGGCTATCAACAGGCCAATCCGAATGCACTGGTTGTTTTAAATGATACAGATCCTAAGAAGGCTAATGATTGCTTTGTTCACCCCGCTTTTGCTTTTTATGCACTGAGTACTCCTGAGCTTAAAAAAGGAGACAAAGCCCATTTTTTGCGCAGTTTGCAAAATTTAGCTGCTGCGCCTCATATGCCTTATGATGCGCGGTGGCTTGCAGCCCTTTGTGTTGTTTCTTGTCCAGATAGTATGGTTATACAGTCAGACCGGGATCAAATTTTGGCCGCACTTGGTAATGGTTTGCGAACAGGTAAACCAATAACTAATATGAAAGAGCTTGCTCGGAATGCCCCTCAGGCAGATGGGTTGGCTATTGCAAAAAGCTTGGCTAAAAATGCAAAAGGGCCTCTTCAGAACGTGGCTCAACAGATTGTGGTGAAGTCGGAAGAAATGATAGCCGCGCATCCGCCGCTTTCAGTTAAACTGGAAGTTTCTTTAGATGTTCCCGATATCAGTATCCAGGAGGTGGAAGAAGCCGTTTATGGCAATGAGAATCAAGCAGATTTTGGACAAATGTACGCCTTGCCTTCAGCGGCTCAGGCAGCTCAGTTAGGGGCCAATTTGCATATCAATGAAGGGAGTGATAATGAAGAAACAATTGCACTTGAAAGCGCCGAAGGTGAAGGCATGGTTGAGTCTGATTTAGAGGTAGGCCAGCATCAGGTACTTGAGGCTAAGCTTGGGCCTGCTAAAACACACATTGCGGGTCAAGAACTCGTTATTATTGAGGACTATGAGCGGGACCCAAAGGATATAGAACGGTTGGGTGATGATTGGGTCGTGATTGCAAACCCAACGCCTTCAGCAATGCAAAAGGCAATCGATATTACGTCGAAAGTTGCCCCAATAGTCGCACAGGAGGCTTATGATAAGACAGTTCAAGTAACGAATAGTACTATTAGCGAAGCATCTAGTTTATTAGGCGCGGCTAGTAGTTATTTAAGTAGCTGGTGGGGCAAGGGGAAGGAAGAGGCTGCAGTGCCAAAATCTTCCGATCAATCTCCCGATCAAACCGAAGTTAACAAGGATAGTTAATTCAGTGAAAATCTAAAAGAATGCAGCTGTCTTATATTGCTTTAAAGGATTTCACTCGAAGCAAGTGCGGCCTCATGTGCAGCATAGTTGGCTTTGAAGAGAAGGCCCTGAAGGTATATTTTGACCCCTTCATTATCCTTCAATTTTTTGGCGTAATCTAAGAATGTTTGTTCCGTGCAGGGGGTAGCCCCTTCTGCTGTGCAGTTGGCGTTATCCGTACACAAGGACCAGTTGTGAGACTCGAAGTTTGGAATGCCATTTTTATAATGAGTTTCCATGAGCCATTCGACTGTGCTTAATTGGTTTGCTTTAATAGCCGATAAGGCGATGTCATTGCAGGCCGCTGGGCCTGAAGCGAGGGCCATTGTCTCTATTGCTGGAGTGTCAGCGAGAAGAAGGGGTAAAAGCGTGGTGTCGTTGGAAGCCGCTGCAATGTGAGCGGCCGTGAGTTTATGGTAGGCGTTTTTTGCATCGTTCGTAACGGTTTGGCCTAAGGGAGCTGAAAGGTTTTTGAGTAGGTAAGCTGCCACGGGCCCAAGGCCTTTAGCCGCTGCATAACCTAGTGGAGGATACTCGCCGGTATCTACAGGTGCAGTTAGTAAAGTGGCATTATGTGTCACTAACGTTTGCAGGACTTCGAGAAGCTTTTGGTCAATGGCTAGCTTCATAGGTGTAGTTTTTATCCCTTTAATTATACCGGCTTCGATACGCGCTCCCTCATCTATTAGTAGTTGGGAGCAATCCGTTGAGTTTGCGGCGATTGCTAATAATAGGGGGGTAGCCCCACGATTAGCATTGCCGGCTTGGACAGGCTCATTGGCATTAGCGCTTTTTTCTAATAAGTATTTTAGCGGTTCTATTTTAGCTTTTATAATGGCCCAGTGAAGGGGTTGTAATCCGTCCGCAGCTGTATTGAAAGCCGGAGCATTGCTATCGGGGGCGAGTAATGAAAGTATGTCCATGTATCCTTCGGCAGCTGCAAGGCTTGCTGGGGTAAAAAGATCCGCCCCATTTAACCCGGGCGTTGTCGTGTTGGCATTGGCTTCCATGAGTTTAGTAACACAGGGGATGCAGTTGACTTTAACGGATTCGAATAGGGCCGTATTTTTCTCACCATTTAAAAGATTGATGTTGCAACCCGCTAGCCAGAGGAAGGTTATGATGTTGCTTGCACTTCTTTTGGCAGCTACATGAAGGGCGGCATCTCCTGCTTTATTTTTAATATCGGGATCGGCCCCTGTGTCTAAAAGCTTAAAAACAGTTGCCGTGTCACCATTGCCCGTTGCGATAATGAGGGTCGTGTTCCCTATTTTGTATTCAATAACCGCGTTTGGGTTTGTGGGTACGGCTGCAAAAGCAGCCATTCCTGGCACGAAAGCCCAGAAAAGAAGGTAGTTTAAGAACATCATAGTGATAGGCAAAAGCAGGGGGATGCGCGGGGTTTTATTACTGAGTGTTTTTAAAGTTGGTTTTTGAGGCTGGTTTGTCAATATGAGAAGGTTGCGTACCTGTCGCACCTTGTCCCATAGGTGAGTCTTTTCGTCTCACTTTTTGTTTTTTTAAAGACTTTGCTGTGTCGTTAATTTGTTTTGCAACCTATTCTTTATCAATGTAGTATTGAGTAATTAAAACAGTTGGCACGGCGTTTGCTATTGAGGAGGTATTATGAGTATAGACTTAAACCGATTAACCGAAATGTCCCGCTCTGCTTTGCTTGAGGCCCAGGCAGAAGCGCGGCGGCGTCAGCAACAACAAGTGGACGTCCCTCACTTGTTCTGGGCGCTTTTAAAACAAGAGCATGGGGCGGTGCCTGCTATTTTGGAGAAAATGAATGTGCAGCCCAGTGCCCTAGAGCTTGCTTTGGGCCGAGAGCTAGGCCGTTTGCCAACGGTTACCGGGGCGGTAGACCCTTCCCGCGTGCTTATTACACAGGCCTTGCAAGATGTCTTTACGAAGGCGGAAGAAGCGGCTGCACGGTTAAAAGACGAGTATTTAAGTGTCGAGCACCTCTTCTTGGGGCTTATTTTAGCCACGAAGCCGGCAGAATGGGTGCAGTTTATCCGCTCCTTTGGGCTTACGGAGGCAAAAGCCCTTCAGGCATTGCAAGCTGTCCGGGGGAGCCAACGGGTGACGAGCCAAAACCCAGAAACCACTTACCAAGCCTTAGAAAAATATGGGATCGATTTGGTCGAGCAAGTGCGCCGTGGCAAGCTAGACCCTGTTATTGGGCGGGACGAGGAGATCCGTCGGGTTATTCGTATTTTGTCCCGTAAGACAAAGAATAACCCTGTCCTCATCGGGGAACCGGGGGTGGGGAAGACAGCTATTGTCGAGGGCCTCGCTCACCGTATTGTGCGGGGGGATGTTCCGGATAGCCTGAAGGATCGAACAATATTTTCCCTTGATATGGGGTCTCTCATTGCAGGGGCTAAATTTCGAGGAGAGTTTGAGGAACGCCTCAAGGCCGTGCTTAAGGAAATTAAAGATAGCGACGGGCAAATTATTCTCTTTATTGACGAGCTGCATACCATTGTCGGGGCTGGTAAAAGTGAGGGGGCGCTGGATGCTGGCAATATGCTGAAGCCTATGCTGGCCCGGGGGGAGCTCCACTGTATTGGGGCGACAACCCTTGATGAGTATCGCCGGTTTATCGAAAAAGATGCTGCGCTTGAACGTCGCTTCCAAACGGTACTTGTTGATCAACCCACGGTTGAAGACACTATTTCTATTTTAAGGGGGCTAAAAGAGCGGTTCGAATTGCACCATGGCGTGGGTATTCATGATAGCGCTTTGGTGAATGCGGCTACGCTTTCGCACCGTTATATTAGTGATCGGTTTTTGCCGGATAAAGCCATTGATTTAGTAGACGAAGCCTGTGCCCTCATTCGCACAGAGATGGACAGCATGCCGACGGAGTTAGATGATCTTAGCCGGCGGGTTATGCAGCTGGAGATCGAAGAGGCGGCCTTGATGAAAGAAAAGGATGAAGCCTCTGGCCTGCGGGTTAAAGAATTGCGGAAGGAGTTGGCTGATTTACGCGAAAAAACCGTTACCCTCAAGCGCCAGTGGGAGTCGGAAAAGGCTGGGATTGGGCGTCTGCAAAAAGTACGGGAAGACATAGAATCTACCCGTAGGCTAATGGAGCAGGCCCAGCGGTCCTACGATTTGCAAAAATTAGCAGAGCTGACACATGGCGCCTTACCTAAACTTGAAGCAGAGCTGATAGAGCTTGAAAAAACGCAGGTGAAAACTGCCTTGCTAAAAGAGGCCGTATCTGCGGAAGAGATCGCTAAAATTGTCGCTCAGTGGACAGGTATTCCTTTAAACAAACTATTAGAAGGCGAGCGGGAAAAGCTGCTCCGTTTAGGGGAAGTCCTCCATGAACATGTCATTGGCCAAGACGAAGCGGTTCAGTGTGTTTGCGAAGCCATTTTAAGAGCCCGTTCAGGGATTAAAGACCCACGACGGCCTATTGGTAGTTTCCTTTTCTTAGGCCCAACGGGGGTCGGTAAGACAGAACTTGCTAAAGCCCTCGCGCGGGATCTTTTTGACTCTGAAGCCAATCTTGTTCGCCTCGATATGTCTGAGTATATGGAGAAGCATAGTGTCTCTCGCTTGCTCGGGGCTCCTCCGGGCTATGTAGGCTACGAAGAAGGCGGTCAATTGACAGAGGCTGTTCGTCGACGTCCTTACTGTGTCCTTTTGTTTGATGAAATTGAAAAAGCGCATCCCGATGTGTTTAATGTACTCCTGCAAATCCTCGATGATGGGCGGGTGACGGATGGCCAGGGCCGTACGGTGGATTTTAAGAATACCATTCTCATCCTTACCTCCAACATCGGTAGCCGTCATTTAATTGAGGGGATCAGTAAAGGCGTTATTCCGGAATCTGTCCGCGAAAGCGTCATGGCGGAGCTTCGCTCATTTTTTAGGCCCGAGTTTTTAAACCGGGTAGACGATATTATTCTCTTTAAACCGCTGGAGATTGAAGAAATTACCCATATCGTCGACCTCTTACTAGCAGACTTAAATCAACGCCTGGCAGAACGCCGCATAACACTAGAAGCTACAGATGAAGTAAAAGCATGGCTAGCCTCAGATGGGTATGACCCTGTTTATGGGGCCCGCCCGCTCAAGCGCTTTATTCAAAAACAAGTAGAGAATAAATTGGCCCATGCGCTTATCTCCGGAGAAATAAGCGAAGGTGCACACATTAAACTGGAACTGCAAGCAGGGGCCCTCGTATTGAGTGTTTAAAGAAATGAACCTTCCTCAAGCAGTGTTTCACCCCCTTGTTCAATGGCCTTAATGACAAAAGTATGGCTGTTGGGCTCTTTGCCTTCTAGGGCAATGTGTAGCGTGACGGGGGTTCTTGTATTTTGAATATGGGGTAACATTTCTGTGATTAAAAATGCTGTATTGCCAAACACCGCTTCTAATCGGGATGCAGAAAGGTCGCTAGGTTTGAGAGTAACGGGGAAAGTTGTTTTCCCTGGTGCATAAAGCCGATTCTCTCTATGCAGGGCCTGGGCTGTAGTTAAAGCACTATTTAATGCATTGTTTTCTCCACTCTTTAATGTTTTGGAGAGGGCTTCGGGTAAGTGTTGGTGTTGAGCTTTTATAGAATTTTCTGTTTCAGTTTTGATTGTCTCTAAAGCTTTGGCCATAGCTTTTTCATAGTTTCCTCCATAATTATTTTTCCATTTTTCAATAGCCTTATCATTAAATATGCCTGATCTTAGGCCTTCTTCAAGGGCGTGTTGAATGGCTTTTGTTGAAGTGCCAAATAACGATTCTGAAAGCTTTAATAAAAATCGTTTCGTAATACCAACAGTTTTACTTAATGATAGTGATAAGGGGGTCTTGGTGTCCCGTTTTTCAGGTTCTTTCAGATCTATAGTAGCCCATTCTTCGAGGGATGTCCCTTCAGTAATTGCTCCACTTTGTTTCAGGGTTTCTAGCCCTTCTTTGAGTTGGGGCAATGTCTGCAGGTCTTCTTCCTTGAGGATATTTTTAACAACCTCAGCGAAATCATCTCCTTCTAACGGAATGTCGCCAAAAAGGCTATGCACAGAATCTGTAATTTGAGCATGAATATTGTTATTTATGTTGGGTGTCGCAATAGCACGAGCGCAGAGGGGTTCATCACTCAGATCAATCTCCATAAAAAGCTCATCAACTTGCTTGGTCTCTGTGTTTTGAGGACAGGCTGCTGCTCGTTGAGTAGCTTCTGTGTTAAAAGTACCGAGTACAGGTTTTTTTTCTGTTCCTTGATGGGTTGCAGGTGGCAAGGAAGGGCCAGATTTTGAAATTTCGGGGATCATGATATTGTTTAAATTTGGATTAATTAAGGGTATTTACACACTATACACTTATTTTTCTTATTTGTAGAGAGGCTTTGTTTTTTTAATTTATTATTTCGTCAAGATTACAGCTTGAAGCGGCAGGGCCTCTTTGCCAGGGTGCTTAAAATGTTTAGTAAGCCGATCGCATGGAGGCTCTTTGCCCGCTTGTGGACCCTATTTTTCTTAATAGGGCCATTTGTGGCATTGGCAAATGAGGCTCCCGTGCTGCGTGAATATCGATTGGCTGATTTTTCGAAAGCCGCTTATGCGGAAGCAGTTGAGGCTTTGTTGATTGACTTTGAGAAAGCATCTGGCAAGCCTTTTACCCCAGGGCCGAAGGGGAGGGTTGCGCTTAAGGTGAGTACTGTAGCCGGGGAAGGGCTTTCTACACCGCGTGCGTTAGTCCAGGCTGTTATTATCGCTCTGTGCAAGCGGGGATATGCGCAGGAAGCTATTTGTATTTTTGATCAATCGGATCGTCATCTGCGTGAAGCTGGTTTTTTGCCGCCTTTAAGTAAGGGGGCGGCCCGCTTGTTTGGGCGTTCACCTGTTTATACGCTTGAAGACATGGGCTGCACAGATAGCCAATGGTTTTATGAAAGCCCACTGCCTCCGCTTTTGCCGGTGGGTTCCAGTGGGGCCAATTGGACGCAAATGATGCAGGCCGTTGCCGAAAGTAAGCGCAGTTACTTGCCTGCTTTCTTGTTTTTTGATGTGGATTTTTGGATCAATTTGCCCGTGGTAATGGATAGTGCAGCTCTGGGTGTTGCCGGTGCACTCGCTAATGCAACGCTTTGGAATGCGACTAACACGGCCCGTTTTTGGCAAAGCCCAAGTTACGCCCCTGTAGCTGCGGCTGAAATAGCTGCAATTGCTGAGCTTCAGAATAGCCTAGCTTTCACCATTCTTTCTTTAGAGGCTTATCAATACGTGGGCGAGGCGCGTTTTAACGCACGTTATACCGCTTCGGAAAAACGCCTATGGCTGTCTACAAATGCAGTGTTTTTAGACTATGCGATGCTCGGGCGTCTTAACTTTTGTCGGAAGAAGAAGGGTTTTGCTCCTTACGAGCCTACGCCTCGCTTGTTTAGCTATGCACAGGCTATAGGGTTAGGGGATTATGAAGGTGGTTATGTTATTTCTGTTTTAAGCAAGTAATTAAAAACAATTGGCGATCGTATACTGATTTTTGGGTATAGGCGTGTCCGGTGAAAACAGCAGAGAGCGAAATGCGATTGATTCTTTGATTCAAGGTCGCAACACTCTGAAACTTGAATAAGCCCTCAAGACCCCTTCTTGAGTCGCTCCTTCAAAAACCCCAACCCCTTATACCCTAGATGAAGCTTAAGCATAGAAAACAATTTTCTCGCCATTTACAGCTCGAAGAGCGCCGCTTGCTCTCAACGAGCATTGTGATGGAGGTTGATGACACTACCGGTGAAGAGCATTTTTATGAAGTATGGAAAGGTGCGGATGGAACAGCTGTCAAAAAAGAAGTGTCTTTCGAACAAGCACAAGCAGATTTTGCAACATTGCATGGGGCCCACCATTTGAATCTAGTCACCGAAGAAGCTTCAGTTCCTTCTGTTGAAGCAGAAGTACCTGCAGCAATTGAAGAAGCAGTTACAACTGAAGAAGTAGTCGTAGCGGAAGAAGCTGCACCTGTCACAACCGAAGAAGAAGTAGCCCCAGTAGTCACCGAAGAAGCTTCAGTTCCTGCTGTTGAAGTAGAAGTACCTGTAGCAATTGAAGAAGCAGTTACAACTGAAGAAGTAGTCGTAGCGGAAGAAGCTGCACCTGTCGCAACCGAAGAAGTTGTAGTGGCAACAGATGCATCATCTGAAGCACCTGTAGCTATTGAAGAAGAAGTGGTGGCTGTAATTGAAGAAGTCGCCCCTGTCCCTCACAAAGAGGGAGTTTACCATGTTGCGATTGATTTCGACTTCGATGGAGATGGCAAAAATGATGTGCTGACAGTATCTAAATTAGGTGCCAATATATATGAGATTCATAACCTCATCTTGTCTCATGATGGCAGCCTTTATGGTTGGAACTGCATGGGAGCGTACTTGCGTCCCGATCCTAATTCAATCGCTGCAGCTGAAGCCGCTCCAGCTGCTTAAAGCTTAGTTGATCTTAAGATAACTTCAAAGCTAGGACTCTGTTGACAGGCTAGCTTTTATAAAATAGGAGCCGCAGATAAAGATGCTTATCTGCGGCCACTTTTTGCTGATTTAAGCAATAAAGCTTTCCCGTTGTCATTGACTTTATTCATTTTTTCTTTCCTTTCATTTTTCATTATACCCCATGAGCCTTTCTTATAAAAACCCCTTTAAGTTAGATTTTCTTGAGCAACGCATGCTCCTGTCTGCCGGCACGGATACTGGCTCTAGCGATAGCCATTCAGATGATGGTAAAAAAGAAAAAAAGCATCACAAGAGTTTGTTTTCTAGCTTTGGTAAAGCGCTGAAGAAAGCAGCAGGCGCTGTTACAGATAAATTTGATGATAAGCCCAGCGAAAAAAATACAGATAAAAAACAGACTGTTGTCAGTGAGGATACTGCTAGCAAAGTCCTTCCCGTTTCGCATGTAGAGGCTACAGATGTCGATTCAGGTTCATTTGATCATGCAACGGCTGCTTTTTTAAAACTTGTGAGTGGTGATGATAAAACAGGACTTTCTATGACGGGCCTATTATCAAAAATTGAAACAGGGGGGGGCGCACAAATAGCGTCTGAGGCTCTAGGTTTGGTAGAGAAATTTACCAGTCTTGGGGGTAAGCATGGAGAAAGTAAAGTGTTGGATGTGGTTAATCATTTGGTTAAGATGCCCTCTGCCCTTCAAAGTTTAGTAACGGTTGTCGGCAAAGCAGGCGAAGCGCTTGGCTCAGCTGAAACACAAAAGGCTAAAATGGCCAGCATGGTAGCAGGCATTGAGGAGGATAGTTCCAATGTTTTCACCTTTGTTCTGGGGCTTGCTAAAGATCCATCGCAGCTTACGCATTTGACGGCCCTTATTGAGGCAGGGGCGGCATCCTTAGGGGAAGAGGCCGTTAAACTAGGAACGTCTGTTTCAAGTGTTTTTGGTAATAGTAATGGTATATTAGATGTCGTGAAGCATATTACGGATCATCCAGAGGCTCTGCATGATCCAAAAATACAGGCCTTAATAGAGAATTTAAGCGCTAGCATGGAACAGGCAGAAAAGATGTTGTTAGATTATTCAAATCTTTCTCCAGAATTGCAGGTTAAGGCATTAGAAGACGCCCAATCTTTTGGGAAAGAAATTGAAGATGCGATGAAGCGCGTAAACATTAGCGATCCCGCAACGCTTGCTGCAGTAAGTCCGCAAGTTAAGCCTGTTGATAATGACCTGAAAAACAGTACCAGCAGTGCGGATGGATCCGTTGATGGATCTGAAGAGCAAGCCCCTGTTAAAAAGAAGACGAAGAATCCGGTTAAGCGGGTTGTGCATTACACGGAGAAGTATATCGCAAAGCCTATTATTGAAGATGTCGTTAAGCTAGAGCACGCTATCGAAAAGAAGATTTTTGGAGCCGTTCATTCTATTGAAAAGAAGGCGACTAAACTTAAAAACCATCTTAAAGAATTTGCGTCGAGCGATGAAAAGCTGCACTTCATTGCCCATGATGTAAAATCAGTAGCCAAGAAGATCGATCATAAAGCGCATGCTATTTTTGATGCCGTTAACCCAACTAAAGAAAACCGATCCATATGGGAGCATAAATTAGCCGACTTAACCCGCTCAACGGCTAGTTTGACGGTTAAGTTTGCTCATTTCTTTGATGATCATCTCAATTATACCCCAAAGGTTGCTAAAATTGCGCAATATGCACAGTTATTGACGATGGCAGTTTCCAAGACAATACTGGTCGCTGCAGGGGTTGCAGGGGTTGCAGCTACAGCTTACCCACCTGCAGTTATGATTAGCTTAGGCTTAGTGCTGGCATCCAGAGGTCTGGATTTAGCAGGTGATTTGATCCCCCTTACCTTGCAAGGTGTTGATCATTTAGCGCACCTCAATGCAAAATTAGTCGATTATGGAAGTGGCCGGGTTAATAATTTTGCTGATTTAATCGATAAGCGGGCCGATCATTTACACGACCGAGCCATGCAGGAAAAAACTCCAGTAGATGATGTTTTTATCGATGACATCAAAGTTGCTTTTAATGAGCATAATGTTTTAGGTTTCTTGGCGGAGGAAATCCACGAAGAACTTCAAGAAACTCATGAAGATATTCAAGATGCAGTCGGTGCAATGGAGTTTGGACTGCACAATGTAACTCTGGATATTTCAGAGTCTATTCAAGCTATTAATCGGACAGAGCTCCGGCAGGATATCATCAAAACAGGAGATCTCCTTATGCAGGCTGCAGATGCTGCGGGTGAAGCGCTGGGGATTGCAGGGGAGGGCTTGGGCATTGCGGGCATTCATGGAGCAGACGGTTTTATTGCCAAAGCCAGTGGGATTGCTGATAAAATCGAAACCATGGCTCCTCAAGTAACCCCTCAGGTCGCGGATAAGGTAGATAGCGTGCTCACTGTTACTCAAAAAACAGCTCAAACGATAGCCGATGTTGTTGAATCTCGTGGGTTAATTGCAGGGATTGAAACGACAGGCTTTAATATAAAAGAAAAGTTTGCCGGGGTCAGTGCCCTCCTTCAACTCGGTGCATTGGCTGATCCTTCATCTATTATGAAGGGGGTTGAGGCAGCGCTCGGGGGGGATCTGGATCAATTAAGCAGTGCTTTAACCGCACAGGGCTTAGATAAAGAAAGCAGCATTATCGGAGAAGCAAAAACACTCGTTGGCAATTTAGTTCAAGCTTTGCCCCTGGTGTTGAATACTGGAGGTGCCGCTTCAGCCACTTCATTAATTGCAAACGTACAGGGCCTTTTAAATGGCAAACTCAGTTCAGTAAGCGATGTTGTCCGTACGCTCATTGTGGCGAAGGATTTAGCTACTGGTACGATTGCTACTGTAGAGGGGGCTTTGAATAGTCAATTAGTGGATGATGATGCGACAACAGTCATCGCCGCTTAGTTGACATTTGTTTATTATAAGCAACCTGGTCCTTAATCGAACCTGCAGAGATATTACTCTCTGCAGGTTTTTTATTGAAACTTAATAGGCCTCCTTGACGCCCCTTTTATCCTCCTCCATCTTGCTTTTATCTCCTAACTCAGTGTATTTCATGTTATACTATGTCAACCTCGCTTAATTCGCCTCATCCAGAGGATCTTTCTCATTTGGCGGATGTTTTGCTATTCGCTGGTTCCCTTTTAATGGCCAATGGTGCCCCTAGCCAGCGCACGCATGATACGCTTATACGCATGGCGTATCACCTGGGGTGCCCTTCGGTGGAGGTTGCCGTTGCTTACGATTCCCTTATTTTAACATTGGCAGATGGTCCTATCAGTACTTCGCGCATCAAGGCATTGCCAGATTTAGGGGTCAATTTTAACATTGTAGCCGCTGTAACACAGCTTTGCCATACGTTAGAAAGCGAAGCCTTTACCCTTAGCAAAGTTCGCCTGAAGTTAGAGACAATAGCTCAATTGCCTCATCCTTGTCCTTTATGGCTCATGCCTTTTTTTGCAGGTATTGGGTGTGCGGCCGTTGGGCAAATTTTCGGAGGGGATGTAGGGGCCTTATGGGTTGATTTTTTGGCAGCCTGCACGGCTTGTTTTGCTTGGCTTTTATGCATGCGGCCCAGCATTAGTCCTTATATTACAAATTTGCTCGCAGCGACGGTTGCGGGCTTGGTGGTTGGGCTTGCGACAGAGCTTGGGTGGACGGCTACCCCTGCGAGCGCGCTTTCGGCCTCCGTGCTTTTTTTGGTTCCCGGGGTTCCTATGATTTGTGGGTTACTTGATATTTTTTCAGGCCAAATACCAGCGGGTCATGCGCGCCTCATGAATATGCTATTTTTCTCCCTGTCGATCGCGCTTGGGTTGTTATTATCCATGCAAATCATTTCAATTTTAGCTTATTTTATTTAATGGCCTGTTTGTTTTCATTTTTCATGAACGATCTCTTTTTATTTGCTTTAAAAGATGCGGCTTTAGCCGGCTTAGCCGCCACTGCCTTTGCTTTTTGCTTGGGGGTACCACGCCGGCATACTCTCATCTGTGGGGTGTGCGCGGCCTTAGGCCATAGTACGCAAGCCGTACTCTTGGCTCTTGGTTTCTCACTCGCATTTTCTACGTTTAGCGGGGCCGCTTTAATTGGGCTTCTCGGTATTATATTTGCGCGAAAGTTTTTTATCCCCCGGGTTGTGTTTACAGTACCGGGGATCATCCCGATGCTTCCGGGTACTTTTGTATTTAATGCACTGTTGGCCCTTGTCCAGGCATCTGCTATTGGGGCCACGACGCCTCCTTCTATCGCGCTGGAGGCCTTGTCTAATTTTATGCGTGCTGCCGTTATTATCTGTGCGCTAGCTGCAGGCATTGGGTTACCCAATCTTCTCATAGGCTATAAGAAGCCAGAACTTTAATATGGCAATATCTAAGGCATTTTATCAATGAAGCCAAATATTGAAACGTGAATATCTTTTGTAAGGCCGTTGCATAATGCCGCTTTTCAGTTTTGCTTGGCTGTTATGCGGTCTCTCAAGACAATCCTTGGCCTTTTAGTTGTTGAATGGCGACGAGGATTTCTGCAACCGGTTTTAACAGATCCTTTGGGATGTACTGTTTAAGAGGGGCTTCGCGGTAAAGTTCTTGGGCTAGGGCGACATTGCGCATGATGGGTACATTCGCTTCTTGCGCGGCTTTAATCATTTGCATGGCCATAAAATCTTGGCCTTTGGCCATGACGATAGGCAGCTTTGTGCTGTCAGAATCATAGTATAAGGCGACAGCGTAGTGGGTGGGGTTAGTCACAAGTACAGAGGATTTTTTGGTGTTTTGGACAGTATCATTCATGACCATTTCTTGATGCAGCTGTTTGCGTTTTCCCTTAATTTCCGGGTCGCCTTCCATTTCTTTATATTCCCGCTTCACCTCGTCTTTGGTCATTTTAAGTTGTTTAATATATTGCCTTTTTTGGAACATGTAATCGACAAATGCAATAATGCTATAAACCGTCAAAATCGTATAGGAGAATTTGAAGAACATCGGCTGCATGAGCTCCACTACGGCAAAAATACCAAATCGTGGTATTTTTAATAAGGGGTCAATATACTCCTGAATGAGGGAAGAAACAACATAACCAATAATCAAAACTTTGGCGCAGTTTTTTAGGAATTCGACTAAGTTTTTGACGGCAAAAATTTTCTTTGCTCCTTCAACCGGGTTTAAGCGGTTGATATCAGGCATTATTCCATCTGGGGCAAATAATAGGCCAATTTGAGCAACATTGCCTACAATTGCGGCAGACATTGCAATCGCCACAAAAGGCCCTGTAATAACGGCAATTTGATAAAAACAAGCCCTCAAAATAGCCATCATCCCATCCCGAAAAGGGACCTCATAATAAGTCGGGGCGAGGACCAAACTATCACACAAACGCGTTACATTATCTGTCCAAGCAGAGGAAAAATAAAAAAACAAAGCTCCTAAAACAACAGCGCCGACAACGTCATTGCTTTTAGAGACATTCCCTTTTGTCCGAGCATCCCGGATTTTTTTTTGGGTAGGCTCTTCGGTTTTTTCTCCGCTAGAACCACTCATTGTAAAACAAACTTTAGCTCCCTTAAGAGCAAGAAGGTGGACATAAATTCATCTTTGAAAAATCCAAAGAGAATCGTTAGATAAAGCGATAAAACAAAGAGAGCTAGCCCACTTTTTACCGGCATGGAAATCGTAAAAACATTCAGCTGCTGCGCAAAACGGTTCATGAGGCCTAGCCCAAGGTCACTCAAAAACATGACGACTAGCATAGGGGACGCATACAGAACAATGGAGCGGAGCAAATGGTCGCCTATTCCTAAAAAGTAGTTGATAAAACGTTCATCAAAATGGGGGAGGATGGCATCAATCGGCCACAATAAATAGCTGCCATAAAATACAGATAGAAAAACAATAAAACACCCACTTACAAAAAATAAGGCCGTGCTGGCTATGTTGAGCAAAACACCCAGCGGCGATGTGCTTTCACCCGATAAAGGGTTAAATACGGAGGCCATACTTGTCCCCCTTTGGTTATCCACAATAAACCCCACCCCTTCTGCAATCCAAAAAGGGATGCCCGCAATTAATCCAAACACCATTCCAATCATGGCTTCTTTAAGCAGGATGAGCATCAAATGAGAATTCCCCGGTGGGTTCTCGATAAAAGTAGGGATAATCATAGGTGCCAGTGGAAGTACTAGCGCAAACGTCATCGTAAGTTGCAAAGCCCCACTAATAACCCCTGTAGATAAAAAGGGAACAATCAAAAAAATGATTGAAGGCCTCACCATTAAAATTGCAAACCCCACTAAGAGTGCCTGGAGGAAATCTTTGCTCGTTTCAAAAAGTGCAATGAAGTCTTCCACGGTATATTGAAAAAACGACTTTAAACCCGCGTTAGGAACGGAAAGCCTTCAAAAATAAGCAGCGTAAACTTGACTAACTCTTCCCCCATCCAAAATACGGATAAAAGCAAAACAACAATCGTAACCACAAGTTTAACCCCAAAGGCCAACGTCTGCTCTTGGATTTGCGTTAACGCCTGCAGCAAACTCACCATAAGCCCCGTAATAGTCGCCATAATAATCGGCGGCATAGATAGCAGCATGGTCAGCATGACGGCCTCGATGGTATAGTGGAGGATATAGGCTTCTTTCATAGATTATTTTCAGAATGCATTGCTTCCCAGTTTTTGGTCGGTTGTCTTTCCTCGAGTACTAGCGTACACTCGTCACTCCGTCCTGCAAATTCCTCAAAATCAAAGCATTCTGAAAATAATCTCAGCAATGGGTTTTTTTTGACTGCTTGCTGTGTTATGGGCGTAGGCATGGGGGGCGGCGGGCAAGCAGAAGCATAGGGGTAGGGGTACTAAGCGGTCAAGGCTTTCACAGAGCTTAAATGAGACCGCTGCATAATGATGATTTTAAACAAAATGCGCTCTATTTAATATTGTTAAACTTGTGGAATTATGAAGAGGTCGATCGCAGAATGCCTTGATTTTGAAGAATTTGTAGGACGAAGTGACGAGTGTACGCTAGTACTCGAGGAAAGACAACCGACCAAAAACTGGGAAGCAATGCATTCTGCGATTGGCCTTTAAATCTCTTCTTCTTCTATACTCCCTGCAGGCAGGGCACGGTAAAGTGCAATCGTTTTGCCAATAGAGGAGACGATCTCCCCTTGAAGGGCTTCCGCTAGGGCTGCAGCCAAGGTTTCCCGCTCAGGGCGTTCGGCTTCAAGCGTAATTTTTAACAAGGAAGCCTTTTTGAAGGAGACTTCCAGAGATTGGATCACTTCAGGTGTAATGCCTTTTTTGCCAACACTTAGTATTGAGGGCAATAATTGGGCTTTGCCTCGTAGTTCTTTTTTCGATTTTCCGGATAGTGTAGTCATAAAGAGATCGCTATATAATAGTTTTTTTGAAAAAAGTATACAGGATTTTGAAGAAGCCGCATGCAAAATGCCATAACTTTGAGGAGATTGTAGAGCGGCGTGACGAGTGTACATCAGGTACTCGAGGAACAACAACCGACCAAGAACTCAAAGTTATCGCATTCTGCAGCGGTTTCATGAAAGGATGTTAGATAAAGCGGACTCAAGTTGATGGATGTCTTTGCCGCCGCCCATAGCAAAATCAGGCCGGCCTCCCCCTTTGCCCCCGAGGAGGGCTCCTGCAGTTTTAATCATTGTGCCCGCATTGTGTCCTTGATCAATAGCTTCCGCTGAGCAGGCGGCCACGATGGAGGCACTTTCACCAAAACGGGCCCCCAAAGCAACGACAGAAGGGCCCAGGATTTTGCCTATTTGGAGAGCCAAGCTTTTTAAATCTTCTACCTGGGCTAAGTTGATGGATTGGACAACCCAGTAGAGGTCATTTTTTAGAATAGCTTTTTTAGCTAAATCTTCTGCCAGGTGCGCTAAGGCCTTTTGCTCAAAGCCGCGCAATTTTTTCTCTAAAGAAGAACGTTCGGCTAAAAGGTGGCTTGTGCGGAGGTCTAGCTCACTTTTTGTGCAAGATAACAGGGTGGAAAGGCCACGCAAGATTTGGCTGTCCTCTGCCATGCGGTTGAAGGCAGCTCGGCCACAAACGGCTTCGATGCGACGGGTGCCTGCTGCAATGGCTGTTTCTGAGATAATCTTAAATCCGGCAATTTCCCCCGTGGCTTCCACGTGAGTGCCCCCGCAGAGTTCTTTGGAAAAGCCGCCGATATCAACCACGCGGACGTGGGCCCCATATTTATCGCCAAAAAAAGCAAGGACGTCAGCTGGTTTTTGATCAAAGGGGGTCTCGAACCATTTAACCGCTTGGTTTTCTAAAATATGTTCTTGGACAATGGCCTCGATTTTTGCAATTTCCTCCGGCTTCAAAGCTTCGAAGTGGGAAAAGTCGAACCGGAAATAATCTGGGCAGACATAAGAGCCGGCCTGGGCTACGTGGAGCCCTAGGACTTTGCGTAAAGCAAAATTAAGGATATGCACACCCGAGTGATGGCGTTCTATCGCCCGGCGACGGTGAATATCAACCGCTAAGCGAATGGAGGCCCCGGCTGGGTTATTATCAGGTGTACGGTCTAAGGCATGGAGGAAGCGGCCGCTGCCATCTTTGAGCGTATCTGTAATCTGGAAGACTTCGTGGCCAATCAGCACAGTCCCGGTATCCCCGACTTGTCCTCCCATTTCTGCATAGAAGGGCGTGGCTTCGGCGATGAGGTAGGTAATGTTTTGGCCATTTTTTGCAATAGACTCAAGGCCCAGGGCAATTGTGCTGTACTCGCTTTGATTTGCACGGTCGTACCCGACAAACGTGGTGGCCGTAGCAGAACTTTCGGCCAATTTGATAACGGTTTTATTTTGAGCGGCTCGGGCCCGTTCGCGCTGTTTTTCCATCTCTACCTCAAACCCAGCCTTATCAACGGCAAAGCCTCGTTCCTGCGCCATAATCTCTGTTAAATCCAGCGGGAAGCCGTAGGTGTCGTAGAGCGTAAAGGCTTGGAGGCCGTTTAATGAAAGGGTGCTGGCGCTTTCTTTAAAATAACTTTCGATATGCTGGAGGCCGCGATCAAGCGTGCGCTCGAAGCTCATCTCTTCATTTTCCAAAACTTTTTTGATGATGCGTTCTTGTGCGCGAAGCTCGGGGAAAATGGGGGCCAATTTCTCGACTAAAGGATCAACTAAGGCCGCTAAAAAGCCGGGCTTAAGCCCTAGGCGTTTCCCGAATAGAACTGCCCGACGTAGAATGCGACGTAGGACGTAATTGCGCCCTTCACTACCCGGTAAGATGCCGTCTGCAATGGAGAAAGAGAGGGTGCGGATGTGGTCTGCCAATACGCGGAAGGTACAGTCTTGGTATTCTTGAGCTGAGAGCGCTTTACGATCTTTTGTCGAAGGCAAAGTGCCAGTGTACTGGGCCCCGGACATACGGGTGATGTAGGCAAAAATGTCCGTAAATAGATCGCTATTATAATTAGAGGTAGGCTTGGAATAATCTGTAAAGCACTTCGTGGTGGCGAGGATACCCGCAATACGTTCGAAGCCCATCCCGGTATCCACATGTTGCGCGGGTAGAGGGATGAAGGTGCCATTAGCCTCAGCATTAAATTGAATAAAGACGAGGTTCCACAGCTCAATACACCAAGGAGAGTCTGCATTAACGAGCAAGCCTGCGGAGTCCCCTTCGGGGGTTAGGTCCATATGGATTTCCGTACAAGGGCCACAGGGGCCTGTTTCCCCCATCATCCAGAAGTTGTC
>JANYEO010000085.1 GCA_025363025.1 Opitutia bacterium | reverse complement strand
AACATTGCGTTGATGGCCTTGAAAATCTGACGGGCCTTCTTTTGTTCCACCAATGTGCTACGAAAACGGCAGATCGTAGTCGCATCCGGAACCGCTCCATCAAAGCCGCTAAAGTGAATGAAGGTGAGCCTCTCATTCAACCCTTCTTCGAGCTGAACGTCGCTCAAGCTGTGCAAGCTTTGTAAGAGCATGGCTTTCAATAACTTGATTGGCTCATAACCTTGCGGGCCATATCCAGAGCGGCCGAGCTTACCTAAAATATGTTTTAGTTTATCCCAATCGATGATTTCGTGAAGTTTCCTCAACTGGCTTCCCCGGTTTCTCAGTTCCGCTTCGTATTGTATAAAGCTCATTCATGAATACCAAATCTAGCTTTAGTCAATGCAAGTGTTTTCGAGAAAAGGTTATTAACAATACCCATTATGCAGCGGTCTCATCATGAGAGGTAGTGTTCAAACACAGCTAAGCTTTCGCGAGCTGTTTTAGCCCAGGTAAAGAGTTTGGCTCTTTCTCGGCCTTTGTGCGATAATGAGTTACGGAGGGATTCATTTGATAAAAGGGTCTCAAGGACGCTGGCGATAGAATCGACTTCTAAGGGTTCGCAGTAGAGGACGGCTTCGCCTCCTACTTCGGGTAAAGAAGAACAATTGGAGGTAATCGTAGGGGCCCCCGCGGCCATTGCTTCTAAAACCGGTAGCCCAAACCCTTCGTAGAGTGAGGGGTAAATAAAAATATGTGCCCCTGCATAGAGGGACCTTAATGTAGGGTCATCAACCTCTCCTGTTAAAATAATATCTTCTTTAAAGGGGCTTTGGCGAATTGCTTCGTGTAGCGTTTCGAAATGCCATCCACTTGGGCCGGTGAGTACTAGCTGCCAGTTTTCGTGTTTATATTTTTCGCGTATTTGGTTGTAGGCGACAATGAGGCGTTCGCGGTTTTTCCGGGGCTCAAATACTCCAGTTGAGAGAATGTAGGGAGCGGTGATTTTTTGGCCATTAATCGTGGAAGGTATAGCTAATGGCTGAGCGGTAAAAAATGCAGGATCTACCCCATGTAAAATGACATGGATGCGGGCCTCATCCACCCCGTAGTAGTGGATGATATCTTTCTTTGTCTGCTCAGAGATAGCGATGATGCCATCTGTATGGGGCAAGCATCGGGGAAAGTCTTTTTTGAAAAGATCCACGATATTGGAGTTTACGACCCACTCGGGATAAGCGAGGGGAATTGTGTCATGAATGGTGACGACCCCGGGGCAAGTACGTCTTTCTGGTAAAGTTCCCCAAGGTCGAAAGAGTAAGTCTGCTTGATGGGTACGGGCGAGAAGGGCCAACATGGGGTTTAGCCAGCCTCCAGTTGCTGGAGGTAAGTAAGGGGCCGGTGTTTCTACCTTTCGTGGCCATTGTTCAGGTTCGATTCCTCCTAAAAGTACATAAGTGTGGTTTTCTTTTAGGTGAGTGAGGCCTTGCAATAGGTTATTTGCATACCGTTGAATGCCTGAATTAAAGGGGTGGTTTAATGAGCTAATATCAAAGGCAATGCGAGCCATGGATGGGTAAAGTGATATTTAATTGAGAATCGTTATCGCCTGTTCTGGTTCCCAGAGAGGGAGGTTTTGCCAATGTTGCAAAAAAAGTTGGTAGATTCGCTTTTGGGCCGTCATATTAGTTGAACGCTCTTCAATCGTCAGGGGGATTAAGTGTTGCTTCGGGGTAAAAAAATAGGCCGTTTGATCGGTTAATCGATCGATTACTTGTAGGTTTTCTGTAATGCCTGATTCACTGCCCATAAAGCTTAGCCAGGGTTCAATCGCCTTTTTTTGTAGATTGTTATGAAACATGAGAAAGGCGTCGGTGGTGGGAGTGGCAGGGGGTGTTAGGAATTCAACATGGCAGTCGTTTTTTAACAAAGCATGCTCTGTGAATTCGGGTGAATCCCCAATGATGTAGAGTTTTGCTGTTGGATTAATTATCCTAAAAGCCTCTAAAAATGCATGGAATAAATAGGTAGAGCCCGTGGGAAAAAGGCCTAGTTGTTTGAGGCTTGCCAAGCTTTCTAGCGGGATAGGTTTTGGGTTACGCAGTATTTGGCAGGTTTCTAAAAAGGCTTGAGCCAAGACATTCGGGTAGAGTGGGGGTTTTTTCACGAGCAAGGAGGGACTATGGGTATATTAAAAACGATAAAGGGTTTATCGCTATGAAGCGATCCTTCCTTGCTGTAGGCTTCAATCATTTGCAAGCATTTGGTCTTCAATAGGTAATTTGATTTATTAGGATTGCCTAGAAAAGCATTTTCTATTTTATTTTATCTAACCCCTCTTAGATTATACCTATGATGATATACCCCAAAATATCCCTTATCGGTTCCGCAACCGGTTGGGGCGCTAAAGTGCGCGATACAGAGAAAGGGCCAGCGGCTCTTCAAGCTTATGGTGTGGAGGTAGACTTAGCCAGTAAGGGCCTGCCTATTGCATGGGGGCCTCTTGTCCAGCCTACAAAAATGGCGTCTCAGCTAGGCTTCCCCCCTGGGCCGTTAACTTTGCCTTATGTGGTCTCCCAGGCCAAGGCATTGGGGCAAGCAGTTGAAGCAGCATTGCTTTCAGATACATTTCCTATTGTTATAGGGGGGGATCATGCGGCTTCGATCGGTACGTGGAGCGCCGTGGCTACGGCTAAAAAAGCGGTACAAAATATAGGGCTTATTTGGATAGATGCGCACATGGATAGTCATACGCCTAAGACGAGCCCTTCTTTGGCCTACCACGGGATGCCCCTTGCTGCTTTAATGGGTTATGGGGAGCCGGATTTGGTGAATCTTTCTTTTATCGGTGCTAAAATTAACCCGGCCCATGTGGTGGTTCTTGGAGCTCGTAGCTATGAGGAGGGGGAATTAGCCCTGTTAAAAAAATTGGGCGTGCGTATTTATTTTATGGAAGAAGTCCGTGAGAGGGGCTTTGGTACTATTTTTGAAGAAGCTTTAAAAAGGGTATCCCAGGATACGGCAGCTTATGGGATTAGTTTAGATTTGGATGTTTTTGATCCTGAGTATGCTCCGGGGGTAGGCAGCCCATGTTCGGGGGGGTTGAGTACAGAAGAGGTTTTGCCTGCTTTGGCCTATATCTCGCAAGTACCGGGGTGCGCCGCTTTTGAGATTGTCGAATATAACCCGAAAAAAGATATCGATAATAAGACTGCTCATTTGGTGAAAGATCTACTCGCTGCATTACTCTTGCCCGTAGCGGTTAGTTGCCCTTAAGCTCAAGGGCTGTAACCCTTATCTTTTGGCTATGACCCCTACCCAGGCATTTATTGAAAAAAGCGGGCACTGCACGGCCCCAAATTATAAACCTTTGCCCGTTGTGCTGGAGCGCGCCCATGGCGTATGGGCTTGGGATGTAGAGGGGAAGAAGTATTTGGATATGATGTCTGCCTACTCGGCGGTGAGCCTTGGGCATGCGCACCCTCGTATTATTAAAGCGTTATGCCAGCAAGCGCAGCAGCTTGCGGTGTGCTCCCGAGCGTATCATGCAGCACCGTTACTACCTTTTATAGAAAAGCTCTGTGCTATTACAGGGCAAGATTTAGCCTTGCCCATGAATACCGGGGCAGAAGCGGTAGAGACGGCCATCAAAGCTGCTCGTCGCTGGGGGTACCAGGTTAAGGGGATTCCTGAAAATAAGGCAGAGATTATCGTCGCAAAGGAAAATTTCCACGGGCGTACGACGACGATTATTAGCTTTTCGTCGGAGCCTAGCTACCAAGCGGGGTTTGGTCCCTTAACACCGGGTTTTAAAATTATCCCATTTGGGGATGCCGCGGCTTTAGAAGCGGCCATTACGCCAAATACCTGTGCCTTTTTAGTAGAGCCCATTCAAGGGGAAGCGGGTATTATTGTACCGCCTGCTGGTTATTTGAAGCAGGTGAGGGCTACGTGTACGGCGCAGAATGTTTTGATGATTTTAGATGAAGTTCAAAGTGGGCTAGGGCGCACCGGCCGTATGTTTGCTTATGAGCATGCAGAGGTGAAGCCCGATGGGCTCATTTTAGGGAAGGCATTAGGCGGAGGGGTGATGGCGGTATCGGCTTTTTTAGCAAGCAGAGAGGTGTTATCTCTTTTAACTCCGGGGAGCCATGGGTCCACTTTTGGAGGCAACCCCTTAGCTGCGGCCGTTGGCCTTGAAGCTTTAAAAATTATAGAAGATGAGCGCCTTGCCGAACGTTCAGCCTCTCTTGGGGCTTATTTTATGGAGCAGCTGAAAGCTATTAAAAGCCCTGCTATTAAGGCTATACGAGGCCAGGGCCTTTGGATTGGGCTGGAGCTTGACCCCTCGATAATGCCGGCTCGGCTCGCCTCTGAACAACTCTTAGCCAAAGGCCTTTTGACGAAAGAAACGCATGAGCGCACTTTGCGATTTGCCCCACCGCTTGTGATTACGAAGGAGGAGTTGGATTATGGTTTGTCGATTATTGTATCTCTCTTCTAGAGTATTCTGAATGCGAACGGCGTGACCTTGGGTTGAAAACATTAAATAAAATGATTCATTTTGTTTTTGTGATAATTATTTTCCAGTGCTTGACTTTTTCTACAGGTTTGTGAGTATGTCTACACGGTTTTACCGTACAAACTACTACAAATTATGTTCAAAAATCTACTCATCACCTCAGCTCTTTTGCTTTCAGGAGCTGCAATTGTTTCAGCCAACACTCAGTACTACACCGGAGCTTCTGCTTTAGCTGGTAAAAGTGGCGACTTCGCAACCTTCGGTGGCGCAGCCCACGTTGGTTACCGCGTAACAGAGAAAGTTGGCGCCGAATTCGAAGCTGGTTTCCTCCATGGTTCCGATAAAAAGACCTTTGAAGAATTAGATGCAGGTATCGTGACCCTTATTGATGCAAAAGCCAAGGTCAAAATGAACCGTGTGCCTTTGATGATCAATGCCCGTTTCATGGATAGCATGGGTTCGTTCAACTACTATGTTGGAGCCGGTATTGGTGCAGAAATCTTACATGCCACTTATACGATTGCTGGTATTGATGGCAAAGATACTCATTCTCAAGTCAAGTTTTCAGGTCAAGTTTTTGCCGGTGTAGGTTATGCTTTCACCGAGCAATTGTCTGCCGGCTTGGGTGCGCGTTGCTTGATGTCTCAAAAGCTTCATTTTAAAGGTTTCAAAACCAGTGCTTTCACGCCAATGGCTGAAGTGTCCTTAAATTACGCATTCTAGTTTAATGCGGTTAATTGAGTTTCAAAACTCAGTTTTCTGAAAAGTTTAGCGGTGAGCCCTTTAAAGGCTCACCGCTTTTTATTTTCATTTGCTCTTTGATGTCTCTGTCCTAATGATTGAGGGATGATAGTGGCCTCCCCTGTAACCCCGCTGCGTCCCGTCCTCCTTATTATTCGAGATGGCTGGGGGGAGGATTTGTCTCCTGCGCATGCCCACTATAATGCCGTTCGCCAGGCAAAAACGCCTTGGGCTGATCACCTTAGCCGCCATTGGCCGCAGACGACTTTGATGACGCATGGCCTAGATGTAGGCTTACCCCCCGGGGTGATGGGTAATAGCGAGGTTGGTCATCAAAATATTGGAGCGGGTCGGGTGGTAGACCAAGAACGTGTACGGATTGATAAAGCCTTTGCCAATGGCTCCCTCGCAGATAATCCAGTTTTACAGGCAGCTTTTGAGCGCGCTAAAAAGGGTGGGTGCTTGCATTTTATGGGCCTATTATCAGATGCCGGGGTGCATAGCATTTTAGCGCATCTCTTTGGTTTGTGGGAGCTTGCAGTTAAAGCCGGTGTTACTTCAATTGCCCTTCATGCCTTTACCGATGGGCGGGATGCTCCTCAAAAAAGCGGAGTTCAGTTTATAGAAAAAGTTGAAGCCTTTATCCAGACACAAGGGGTCGGGCACATTGCCAGTGTTATGGGGCGCTTTTGGGCAATGGACCGCGATAAACGGTGGGACCGTATTGAAGCTGCCTACCAGTGCCTCACGGGTGATAAAGTTGAGCGTACTGCCCCTTCTGCCCGTGCCGCTGTAGAGGGCTATTACGCGGCTCCGCTAGATGCCGCCCGTGTCGGGGATGAGTTTGTTCTGCCCACTGTTATTATGGGGCCCAGTGGTGCCCCTGCGCCGCGTATTCGTTCCGGGGATAGTGTTATTTTCTTTAATTTTAGAGGGGACCGCCCCCGAGAGCTTACCCATGCCTTTGTAACGCCGGACTTTCACGGCTTCCCACGGGGAGACGCTTTAGACGTTCATTTTGTTACTTTAACCGCGTATGAAGAAGGCCTCTGCCCTAACGTGCTTTTTCAAAAACCGCCTAAAATGACGGGGACTTTGGGGGAGGTTATTTCCAAAGCGGGTCTTCAGCAATTTCGCTGTGCCGAGACGGAGAAGTACCCTCATGTTACTTTCTTTTTTAATGACTACCGGGATGAGCCTTTCCCTGGGGAAGATCGGGGCCTGGCCCCCAGCCCGAGAGAGGTATCTACTTACGATCAAAAGCCCGAGATGAGTGCGTCGGGTATTACGCAAGCAGCCCTTGCGGCTCTTCTTTCAAAAAAATATGCACTCACCGTTGTTAATTATGCCAATGCAGATATGGTCGGGCATACGGGTTCTTTAGCTGCTACCATTAAAGCGTGTGAGGCGGTAGACGCAGGGGTAGGGGCCTTGTTGCAAGCGGTAGATGAGATTGGGGGGGGAGCCCTCATTACAGCAGACCATGGCAATGCAGAAATGATGTGGGACGTTGCAGTCCAGAGCCCCCATACCCGCCATACGACGAACCCAGTTGAGTGTATTTTATATGGTAAAGGGTACGAAGCCCTTGCTTTGCGCTCGGGTGGGCGCCTGGCGGATATTGCGCCGACTATTTTGCAATGCTTAGGTTTGCCGCAGCCGGTAGAGATGACAGGCGAATCACTATTGGCCGATACTATTATTGAGTAGGTCATTTAGCTGTCCTGTGTATTTCATTGTTTAATACTCTTTTTTTAAATACTAAATCTAAATTTCCTCTTATGACACCTCGCAAAGTTGGCATTTTAACCGCAGGGGGCCTGGCTCCTTGCTTATCGTCTGCGGTTGGCGGGCTTATTGAGCGTTACCGGGAAATGGCTCCTGAGGTCGAAATTATTTGCTACCGCAATGGGTACCAAGGGTTACTTTTGGGAGATAGTTTTAAAGTATCAGCCGCATTTGTAGAATCTGCCGCACTTTTGCATGGTTTTGGTGGTAGCCCTTTGGGTAATAGCCGGGTCAAATTCACTAATGTGAAGGATTGTGTTAAGCGGGGTTTTGTTAAAGAAGGGGAAGATCCGCTTGCAGTAGCCGCAAAACAGTTACTAGCAGATGGTATTGATGTACTGCATACCATTGGGGGGGATGATACCAATACCGCGGCTGCGGAGTTGGCTAAATTCCTTAAAAAATCGGGCCATGTATTGACGGTGATTGGGCTTCCTAAAACTGTGGATAATGATGTTTTCCCCGTTGCACAAAGCCTCGGGGCCTGGACGGCCGCGGAAGAAGGGGCCCGTTTTTTTGAAAATGTCGTAGGAGAGCACAGTGCAAACCCACGCATGCTTATCGTCCACGAAGTGATGGGGCGTACCTGTGGGTGGCTTACAGCTGCAACTGCCCATGTGTATCGGGAGCGTCTTGCCAAGCGCACTTTTTGTCCGGAGTTAGGCTTCTCGGCCGCCGCATTTGATGTCCATGGGGTTTATATACCGGAATTAGCCCTTGATATTACCCATGAGGCGAAACGCTTGAAGCACGTGATGGATAAAGTGGGTTGCGTTAATATTTTTGTGAGCGAAGGAGCCGGGGTTGAGAGCATTGTAGCTGCCATGGAAGCCCGGGGGGAAACCGTTTTGCGAGATGCCTTTGGCCATGTAAAATTAGACTCCGTGAATATTGGCCAATGGTTTGGTAAGCAGTTTGCGGATATGCTAGAGGCCGAAAAAGTTTTAGTGCAAAAAAGCGGTTATTTTGCCCGCTCCGCCCCTGCTAATGCGCTTGATTTACGGTTAATTAAAAGTTGTGTTGATGCCGCGGTTGAATGTGCCTTGAAGGGTGAAAGCGGTGTTATTGGCCATGACGAAGATGCTGGTGGCCGCTTGCACGCAATTGATTTTAAACGTATTAAAGGAGGGAAGCCCTTCGATGTGAATACCCCTTGGTTTCAGGGATTGTTAGTGGCTATTCAGCAGCAGTCATTATCATAGTATTCACATTAAAACACTGTTCTTAGAGGCTGGGGCCTATGTTATTTTAATTGTTGCTGTGCTTTTTTTTAAAGTAACGGGAGACTTTTGGGATGCGCTTGCTATTTGGATATTTTCCTTAGGACTTATGTATATGCTAGGAAAGCCTTGGTTTTTAAAGGATAAGCCTCAGATTACCCCTTTAAGGCCTCTTGTTTTAGCGTTTGGCTTCACTTTTTTAGGCTTGCTGGTACCTTGGTTGTGGCCGTGGGCTTTGATGGCGGTTTGTTTGCTCGAAGTGTTACTGGGTCGCTTTATTCAGGGGTATCCGGATCACCGGCGTTTGTTAATTTTTTTCCCCTTTATTGCATTCCCTTGGGTTCAGGCAGATGGGGGGCTTTTAGGCCTATTTTTTCGTTTAAGTGGGGCGCGGGTAGTAGAAGAGGCTTTATCTTTATTACAGATCCCGGTTGAGCGCACGGGTGTTCATTTAATGCTGGGTAGTGGGGCCTCTCTTTATGTTGAGGCTGCATGTTCGGGGCTTAATACGCTTTCCTTAATGCTTTTATGCGGCGGCGGGGTTGTTTATCACTTATGGGGGAAAGTTTCCTGGATGGCTTACGGCTGCGGTCTTTTACTTTTATTGCCACTGGCCTGGGTAGCGAATACGGTTCGTTTGTTCAGTGTTGCCCTTGTTGCTCATTATTTTGGAGAAGTTACGGCAGCCACTCTTTGGCATGGGGCGGGGGGGGTAATCATGGTGCTTTGCTGTTTTGTGGGTTCACTGGGGCTATTGTTTTTGATAGATTGCCTCTGGTATCGCTTTTTTAAAAGAAGGGTGTTAACTTAGTTTTGCTTAAATTACTCCATGTCTGCTGCTTTCTTTCAACGCCTTTTGCCGATTGTTATTGTTTTTGCAATCGTCATTACTTGTGCGGCTGATTTAGCTGAAGTATGGCGGGTTGCCCCTTATGATAAAGCCGGGGGATGGGCTTTTCTTGTTTGGCTTTTCCCTCTCATTTATGCGGCCCGTGTGCAGGCAGAGGATTATACCTTGCTCTCTTTATCTGTTGTAATTGCAGCTTTAAGCCAATTTATGGACATGCATGTTATGGCCCATATCGCTTTGGCTTTAGCTGTTGTCAGTATCGGGCCCGGAGGCTTTTTTAGATGGGTATGGTTTGCCACGGCTTTCGCTTGGATGCCTCTTATGGGCTACGTGGGGAGCAAGGGTGGGCTGCCCCCACTCACGATTCACATAGCTCGAGTTGTATGGGTGCTAATGGGTATTTCATGGCTTTTTTGGCATATGCAATATAGGCTGAAAATAGATAAAGCGGGGGGTCATTTACTTATAAATAAATCTTAGCCATTTTAGGCTTTTTCTATGGTTATTCTCCCTTAAGACTTATAGTTTATTTTGATATTTTTGATATGATACTCTCTTTGCCTTTTTTTAGGCTCTTTTGTCTTCTTTTAATCCTTTCTCCTTTTTCATGGGGCGGGGAGATAACAACCCCAATCATGCCCCTGAGCGAAGTTAAGCCTGGGATGAAGGGAGAATGGCGCACAGTGGTTTCAGGGACTACGATTGAGAGCTTTCCGTTAGAAGTAGTCGATGTTATCCCCACGTTCGTAGGGCCGAAGCAGCCGGTTATTTTTTGCCGAGCGCTAGATGATCATCAAAAAGATATTGGCACGGTTGCCGGTATGAGTGGTAGCCCTGTATACATTGACGGGAAGCTCGTTGGGGCCTATGCCTATGGCTTCCCATGGCCGAAGGACCAAGCTTTGGTAGGCCTTTCCCCGATTGAGGAAATGTTAAAGGTGTTAGCTTATGGAAAATCAAGCACCGTTATGGGCCAAGATGGTAGTAGTATTCCTGCGGGGGCCCCTGGCCCTCTACCGCTTAACCAAGAAGGGCCTCGTGGGCTCAAGCCCGTTCCGCTTTTGCTTTCAGTTGCTGGTTTTTCTTCTAGTGTATTATCCGATTTTTCGTCTGAATGGGAAGGGTTGGGCTTTACTCTTAATGCTTTGTCAGCGGTAGGGGGCAATGAGGATAATGCCGTGACTTCTCATCCCGAAGATAGTGGCTTGTTGGCCCCGGGCTCCGCTGTAGCCGCTGTCCTCTTGGGGGGAGATTTTAAGGTAGCCGCTGCAGGGACCGTTACGTGGAAAGAGGGGGATACTTTGCTTGCCATGGGCCACCCTTTCCTCAGTCAAGGGGGTGTACGTATCCCGATGGCTTCAGCAGAAATTGTAGATATTGTTCAAAGTTACGAAACGTCGTTTAAACTCGCCAAAATTGGGGCCACTGTGGGTTCTTTTTTTCAAGATCGTTTAACGGCAATGGCGGGGGAGGTCGGCGTTTTTGCGCCAGTCACCAAGCTTGTTTTTAATGTTACGACTCCTAAGGGCGACGTTCGTTCTTATAAGGGAGATTTGTTTCAGAATCGGGATCTCGGCCCTCTTGTTGCTGCTATGGCTCTTAGCCAGACGATTCAGTCGACGCTTGATGCTGCTTTCGAACAATCCTACGTACTTAAAACAAGAATAGAGGTAGAAGGCTTTGCGCCCATTCTACAATCGCACGTTGCTTATG
Organism: Opitutia bacterium; assembly: GCA_025363025.1. Lineage (GTDB taxonomy): Bacteria > Verrucomicrobiota > Verrucomicrobiia > Opitutales > JANYEO01 > JANYEO01. The sequence continues at coordinate 874 of JANYEO010000085.1, read as the reverse complement.
GGCCTTCAGGGGCCTCTATGTTAGCTAAAGCTTTTTTGAGTGATTTCCGCTTATTGTTGAATAATAGGTTTGAGTTCCCAAAAGTAAAAGCCGTCACTTTTGACATTACTTTGCAAGAAGGCATCAAGCGGGTGGAGCTGCTTGAAGTACAAGTAACCAGTGGCAAGCCTAAGCCTGGTGGTGTTTTAGAGTTACAGTTAAAGTTGAAAGATTTTCTAGGCCCCATTCGGAAGGCAGTGGTTCATATTCCTTTACCAAGAAATCGGCCCAAAGGGGCGGTGGAGCTCCGTGTGGGTGGGGCCGAGATGGCAGATGTTGCTTACGAGGGGGATGACCCTCGCTTAGGGTTTCGCTCCTTAGGGGATGTTATTACTTATTTGCGGTCCTTCCGGTCAAATGATGCGCTTTATATACAGCTTGTTCAGGAAGCACCGGGTATGCAGCTTGGGGGCCAGGCTATGGCAGATATGCCAAAATCCGTTTTCTCTCTTTACGAAACCCCGAAGGCCTGGTTTAAGGCCGGTTTTCTCGATGTGCAAGTGCTTCACGAAGTCGTTCTCCCTCAAGGGGGCTCTTGTGTGGGTGGGCCTTGTATTTTGGGGTTAAATTTAGACACGTAATCCGCTTCTTTTAATATTATTATTTTTTAAATTTCTTTTTCCCTATGTGTTATTCCCCATTTGCTTATTTAAGCCTTCTCTTTGTCGCTCACACAGCTTTTGCTGCGGAGACTTATAATGAAACCCAATCCAGCTGGGAAAAATGGCGTGATGGCACGTTTGAAAACGTAGTTTTTGCGCGCCCTGGTCAAGGGCTTATGCTCGGGCAATCTTTAAGCTTAGTGGCTGAGTTTGAGGATATGATTATTTGGAAG
>JANYEO010000064.1 GCA_025363025.1 Opitutia bacterium | reverse complement strand
GGTCATTGAGGGAGCATCAAATCAGGTCGCCTCCGAGGGTGAGGCCGAGGCCGAGGTAAAGAACGACAAGGCGACGCCGGTCGTTGGCGCCGAGCGCGGCATTCCCTCCGTCAATCAAAGCGCCTTCCGGTCACGCGCCTTGCCGTTTTCCATCGCAGCAATCGCGTTGGCTGTGATTGCGCTGGTGTGGATAGTCCCAACCCCGAAGGGTCCAGAGCAGCACGCGAAAGACGACCCCAAAGCGACGAAAGATAACCCTCGCTGGGCTTTAGTGGATATCCAGTGGCAGGCTACGTTCGTAAACCCGGTAACCTTGTCGATGATTAAGGCAGATCCTTTGCTGCAAGGCATGAAGGTGGCGCAAAAAGGGCAAAGGCTTTCTATTATGCCCGTTGTAAAAGCAGAGTATGATCGAGTAGTGTTTCTCGGACAGGCAAAATTATTTTAATCCCTAATTTGGCTTGCAATTAAATATATGCGCTTCAGCATGGGGCCTCTTTTCGGGCGGCTAGCTCAGTTGGTTAGAGCAACTGGTTTACACCCAGTAGGTCACAGGTTCGAGCCCTGTGCCGCCCACCATGAATGCATGTCTTTTCGGGCATGCTTTTTTTTAGCTTTTTTTTATGGCCAAACGCGAATTAGTTTTTGGAGAGGGTGGTAGCCTCCGCTTAGATGGGGCAACGATCGGCTTGCTGGGTGAAGGCTCTTTGGTAGAGCATGTGGCCGGTATGCTGGCTTTGCATGGTGCCTTAGTGCGGGTTTGCTCAATGAAGAAGGCCTTACCTGCTTTTGATAAAGGGGTAGTGGCAGATATCTTTACGGAGCTCGGGATGTATGATTGGGGGGTTTTTACGGACCTTATCGCGGTTCAGGCATTTTTATCCCTTTTTGACCGTGCTTTTGGTGATTTGCGTGAGCTTGGGCCTATGCGAATAGCGGCCATGGGGGACGATGTTGCCCAGGCCCTCCGTTTGGAGCGCATAGATGTGGATGTTGTGGCAGTTGCCAAAGCCCTTCCTGATGCTATGGGGGAAGTATTGCCCTTAGACCACGTGCGGGTTTTGTGTATTACAGAAGAAGGTGAAGGGAAGGCCTTGATGAAGGATCTTTTAAAAGCCCGGGCCATTGTTGATAATTTGGTAACTCACCGCTTTGAAAAAGCAGATAAAGTACCCGCAAGCTTTAAGCCTACGGCTTGGGTAGCTGTTGGGCAAGCTGGGGTTGAGGCAGCAACGAAGCTCAAGTTGCAGGATGTGCCGTTATTTAGCGTATGGGGTCTTTTGAGTAATGATTTAAAGGGGCAAGCTTGTGATGATGTGGCTACGCTTATTCGGGCCATCGCCCGGTGAGAACGGTTGCAGAATGCCTTTCTTTTGAGTTTTTGGTCGGTTGTCGTTCCTCGAGTGCCGTAGCACACTCGTCACTCCGCCCTACAAATTCCTCAAAATTAAAGCATTCTGCAACCGTTCTCATATAGTTTAAAACCGTATCTTGAGACCGCCCCTTAATGCTTTGATTTTCAGATGATTACGAGCGAGGCGCACGTAATCCTACTTTAGGTAGGTGCGTACGCCGAACGCAGTAAGCGCTGAAAAGAAAGGCATTAAGGGGCGGTCTCAAATTTGATTTCATGCCGCAGCTTCCATATCCCTGCTAGGTTGCAGAGCATGAGGAGGCCGCCAGACAAGCTCATGAGGAGCATTACTTGGCTTTGGTCATAATAAGCAAAGAAGATAAAGGCAAAGAAAGCGTAGATTAAAAAGAAACGCTCCCCTAGGCGTGGGCTGATAAAACGCGCCGCTTTCAGCCCGATGACGAAGTAAGCCATGATGGTGGTGAAGCCGACCAAAAAGAAAACAATCGCCATTATAATATCCATATAAGGGAAATACGCTGACAGGGCGGCAATCACATAGCTGGAGGGCTTTAGGACGCCTGGGGCACACCAAAGGCCGGAGACAAGGACAACCAAGCAGCTGAGCGTGCAGATGAGGGTATTATTTAAGAGCGAGAGGATGGCTAAGCGGGCTTGTTGGCTAGCATCTTGAAGGCGGGTTTCGCTTTGGATAATAGAATCGTACCCGATGCCGATATCGCCGGAGTACACTGCGCGGGCTGTTCCATATTGGGCGGCCATGAGAAAGGTGCTACCTGCAAAGCCCCCTACGGCTGCATGGCCTGTAAAAGCAGAGGTGAATATGGAGGGTAGTAGCTCTAAGAATACAGCCCATTGATCTACCACGACCCATAAACACATGCAGACATACCCAATCAGAAAGGGCGGCATCATGACTGTGCAGATCTTGGCCAAGCGGGAGACGCCCCCGAGGGATCCGTAGAAAACAAGGGTCAGCAAAATAGCGATTACCCAGTGCCGATTTATCCCAAACGTATCCGTAAAGGTATCCGTTAAAATGAGAAATTGGGAGACCTCTACTCCATAAATACAAAGGAGAAAGGCGACAACCAATGGCAACCAGCGCACTCCAAAAGCGTGGGCCAAATAGTACATCGGCCCGCCATCGTAGCCACCCCGGTTATTTTTGACCCGGTGGGTAACACCGAGGTAAATTTCGCAGTACTTAATGAGCATGCCTGCAATGGCTGCAACCCAGAGCCAGAAAATACCTCCAGGGCCCCCCATCGTTAAAACTGTGACAACGGCCACCACATTGCCTAATCCAACACTGCCTCCGAGGGAGGCAAAGTAGAGGGCGATAGGGTTGGTCCCTGTTTGCCCCTTGTTTGTCCCCATGAGGGATTTAATAACACGAACAGGGTGCCTCAGGACGGAAAATTGAAACCCTTTGGTCTTAATGCTAAAGTATAGGCCAAAGGCGACGACTAAAGTAAAGCCGATATAAGACCAGTATAATTGATCCGCCCATTCGAGGGTAGAAAAAAGGCCATTTGATAAAGAGTCTAAAAATATTAAAAAATCCATCGCTTAAAAATTGAAAAATGATAAACCCTGCTTAAATTTCAAGGGTTCTTAAGTAAAGAAAGCTGCGTTTTTTTAGAGTTGTACGCGGCAAAAAAAGACAACTGGGTACTTGTTAGTGTGCGCTGCTGCGCTTCTTACAGGCAGGCGCATAAACACGAACAACCCAGAGCGGTTTTCGGTTATCAATAAAAGCAGATGGAAAGTGAACTCCCATAAAGAAATGTACAAAAAAGTAAGTCTCTCTTCTAGTCAAGCAGAACTGCCTTAAAAGCTGTTAACGGCTGTATAAAACTCTTCGTCAATAAGTGGATTAATATTCGAGCGCTTCCATTCTCCTGTTGGGTGGCCCTGAGCATTTAATACGGGGGTTTGCAGTATTTGATAGAAGCGTATTAATTTAAGGATTTGGTAGAGGCGCATACGTATGGGGAAGGTAGGGTCTTTTTTCAAATCAAAGGCCTTGTACCCCATATAAAAACTAGGCTTTCCCAGGTTTAGGTGAGTCATGAGCCCTAAGTCGAAGCCAGGCTCGGCCCATAGGGCTTCTTCCCAGTCTATGAGGCCTGTAATCTGGCCTGTTTCTTTCATGATGATGTTGCCTTTTCCAATATCCCCATGGCAAAGCACGCAAGGGAAGGGGCCTTCTAGTACTGTGCGGCTTTTTTCATAGAGTTCACAAAGTTGATGCAAGGGTACAGGCAGCGGGTAGTTAGCGACTGTAGCAGTTGCAATGGCCGATTGCCATAGGTTATTAAACGCTTCAGCCCAAGTCGTTTTTAACGAGAAGGGGGGATTTGTACCAAAATATCCGAACTGCTTGCCTGGAATTTGATGAACAGCCGCCAAAGCCGCCCCTAAGCCCATTAATGCATGGTTTAAATGGCTAGGCGGGATGAAGCTATAGGCTGAAAGGGGCTCTCCTGGTAGTACTGTTTGTAGAAAATAAGGCCGATCTCCTAGGCTCGGGTGGGTTAATAGCCCGGTTACAGCTCGTGGAGCGAGTATATCTGGGTAATTAGCTTCTAGATAACGTAAAGTGGCTTCTCCTCTTTGAAGGCGGCTTTCGTCTAAAGGGTTGTTAGACGGGTCGTTAGGGGATTTTCCAATTTTTAAAATAAAGGTACGGTCAATGGCGTCTGTCAGGTGCCAAATGGAGGTACTATGGCTTTGCTTTAGGCGATGGACTTTTAAGCCTGATTCTGGCATATTCAGTGCATCGGCCGCTAAAGTGATAATGCGGACAGGGGTGGGCAGGGCGAGGTTCACGTAAGGTATAGGTCGACTATTTGTATATTTATATAACAGTACTGCTTTTTAGGCTTTGTAAAAGCGCTATCTTATCCTTACAAGCTCAGGCACTTCAATATGATTACACTTCAAGCGCTCTCTTTACGTTTTGCCCGTCGGGCCATTTTTGACGAAATAACGGCTACCGTCCTTCAAGAAGACCGTATCGGGCTTGTGGGCTCTAACGGGGCGGGTAAAACCACCCTCTTAAAGGTGCTGGCAGGCGTGCAAGAGCTGGATTCCGGAAAAGTTTCTTACGGCCAACAAGTGCGTATTGGGTATTTGCCGCAGGATGGCCTTTTGGCCCATGGGAGGACGCTTTTTGATGAAGTCGAATCCGCCGCGGTTGAGATTTTAAAAATACGGGCCCAGCAAGCCGCCTTAGAGGCCACTTTAAATAATTTGCCCGAAGGCTCCCCAAAGGCAGAAGAAGAGCGTTTAATCTTAGAGCTTAGCCATTTAGATGATATTTTAATTCAGTTAGATGCACATTTGCTGCCGGTAGAAGTCGAAACGATCTTGCTGGGGTTGGGCTTTAAATCAGAGGATAATGCCCGCCAAACGTCGGAATTTAGCGGAGGCTGGCAAATGCGGATAGCCCTGGCGAAGCTCCTTTTGGCTAAACCCCATCTGTTGCTACTAGACGAGCCTACGAATCACTTAGACTTACCCTCCCAGTGCTGGTTAGAGCGTTTCCTTGAGACGTATCCGGGGGCCATTATGGTTGTATCCCACGACCAAGCCTTCATGGATAGCTTGTGTACTAAGATCTTTGAAATTAGCCGGGGGGATCTATCTATTTATAATGGCAATTACAGTGAGTACGAAGATCAAAAAGTTGCCCGTACATTGATACTTGAGGCAGCCCATAAAACTCAGCAAAAGAAGATTGATAAAACCCAGGCTTTTATCGACCGTTTTGGGGCCAAGGCCAGTAAGGCAACTCAAGCCCAAAGCCGGATGAAGGCATTGGAGAAAATGGAGCGCATAGAGCTGAAGGACGAAGAGTCGAAGATCGGCTTCCGCTTTCCGCCGGCTCGTCAAACGGGTCAGCAGGTCATTAAGCTCGAGGGGATGGGTTATCAATTTGGGGCGGTTCCTTTATTTGAGAATTTAGATATTTGCCTCGAACGTGGGGATAAAGTTGGGATTGTTGGCCCCAATGGCGCAGGGAAGACAACGCTGCTTAAGATTTTAGCCGGGGCTTTGCCGCTGCAGTCGGGCAACCGTGCAACGGGCCATCAGGTAGAGCTCGCTTACTTTGCCCAGCATCAGGCAGAAGAGTTGGACCCGAAGAAGAACGTTTTAGATACTGTTTCTGACTTATTAAAAGGCGGGGATAAAATTAACCCACGGACGGTGCTAGGCTCTTTGCTCTTTACCGCGGAAGATGTCTTTAAGCCCGTTAAAGTCCTTTCCGGAGGGGAAAAAAACCGTTTGGCCTTGGCCAAAATCCTTTTGCAAGGGGCCAACTGCCTCTTACTGGACGAACCGACCAATCACTTAGACATTAATTCTAAGCGGGTACTGCAAAAAGCTATTCAAGACTTTCAAGGCTCTGTCATTATTGTTTCTCACGACCGGGCTTTCTTGGACCCGATTGTAAGCCGCATTTGGGAAATTCGGGAAAAGAAAGTACAAGTATTTTATGGCAATGTGAGTGCCTACGTACAGTCCGTAGAAGATAAAGAACGCGCAGCAGCTCAAGCTGCCAAGTCCCAAAAAACAACAGCCAAGGTTGTGTTTGACCCGCTACCTGTCTTGCCCCCGCATGCGCATGCAAAAGCTTATCGTAAGGCCCAAATAGATTCCTCAGCCTGGATAAAAAAGATGGAGGAAGCCGTTCAAGCCCTCGAAGCCCGCCGAGATGCG
>JANYEO010000062.1 GCA_025363025.1 Opitutia bacterium | reverse complement strand
CCACCCTCCAACGCGAAGCCAATAGCCGTTATGGCTTCCCCGCTAGCCGTACCCTTCAATTTGCGCAAGCCCTGTACGAAAAACACAAAGCCTTAACCTACCCAAGGACAGACTCTCGCGCCCTGCCGGAAGATTACTTGCAAACCTGCCAAGACACCCTCCGCGTCCTTCAAGGAGACCTTGGGGAACATGCCGGTAAAGTCATTGCAGAAGGCTGGGTAAAGCCAGACAAACGCATTTTCAACAATAAGGAAATTAGCGATCACTTTGCTATTATCCCCACAACCGAAACCCCGAAAAACCTCACCGTAGAAGAAGAAAAAATCTACGACATGGTGGCCCGTCGCTTCGTAGCTGTCTTTTATCCATCTGCAGAGTTCGATGTCACCACCCGCATCTCAACCGTTAAAGATGCGGCCTTCAAAACAGAAGGTAAAGTCTTGGCAGAACCCGGCTGGATGGCCGTTTATGGTAAAGATGCTGCAGGGGAGGCTACTCTACCCGCTTTAAGCAAGCCCGATGGCACCCCACCAGAGGCCACTGTAAAGCAAATCGAAAAAGATGAGGATACCACAAAGCCTCCCGCTCGCTATACGGAAGCCACGCTGCTTGCCGCCATGGAAGGGGCTGGAAAACTCGTAGAAGACGAAGAAATGGCCCTAGCCATGAAGGAAAAAGGCCTTGGCACCCCCGCTACCCGCGCCCAGGTAATAGACCATTTAATCCTGACAAAATACATGGACCGGATCCAGCGGGATCTTCACCCCACAACCAAGGCCGAAAATTTAATCGACTTCCTCGCAGCGCTCAAAATTGATACCTTAACCAGCCCTGCCATGACCGGCGAGTGGGAGTTTAAGCTGAGCGAAATTCAAGCCGGCCGCTTCACCCGGGAGACTTTTATGAGCGAAATTGCCGCTCAAACCCGCGCTTTGGTAGAAAAAGCCAAAGCCTTTAATGAGGAAGAAGCCGGAAGCACCCCTACAGATGTCATCTCTCCAACGGATAATAAACCCTTGGTCGAAACCCTCCGCGCCTATCGCTCTCAAGATGGCAAGATGGTCATCTACAAAACCATGGGCAACCGCAAGCTGGAGATCGATGAAGTTCGCCAGCTCCTCTCAAAAGGCTCTATTGGCCCTATCGATGGCTTCCGTTCAAAAATGGGCAAGCCCTTCAGTGCCATGCTCAAATTTGATGCAGAAGAATGTAAGGTAAAATTCGTCTTTGAAAATAGCGGAGGAGGAGAAGGTACAGATGATGGGGTAGACCTTACGACCTTCCCGGCCTTAGGTGCTTGCCCGATTTGCAAAGAAGGCATCGTCCGCGAAGCCCCTAGCAGCTACACGTGCGAGCGTTACAAGCGCGAAGGCGGCTGCAAATTCAAGATTAGCCGGATGATTTTAGGCAAGGCCATCCCTTCGGACCAATTCTTAAAACTCATGACCGTGCAAAAAACCGATCTCCTCGAAGGTTTCCGCTCTAATCGTACAAAACGCCTCTTCAGTGCCCATTTAATTCTAAAAGAAGACGGCGCCATCGGGTTCGAGTTTGCCGTCCGCGCCCCCAAAGCAACCAAGAAAACCACTAAAAAAGCCGTAAAACGCAAAACTAAAGACGAAAGCGTTGCAGAAGCCGAAAGCACTGACTAATCTTCGTCGTCATAATCTAGCAAAATTCCCTATTCTTAAAACCCACCTCCTTACATGATCGACCCTATCGTTCAAGCTCTTGGCCCCAAAGCTGATACCCTGCTCAAGCACACCTGCAAAGGCATTGCACAAAGCAGCCTACATTTGCCAGGGCCTCATTTTGTGGACAACCACTTTGGCCCTTCCAATCGTAGCATTCGTGTCCTGCAAAATTTGAGCCGGATCGGCAATGCCGGGCGCCTAGGGGGTACGGGTTACGTCTCCATTTTACCGGTAGACCAGGGTATAGAGCACTCTGCCGGGGCCAGTTTTGCCAAAAGTCCCCTTTATTTTGATCCGGAAAATATTGTCAAACTCGCTCTCGATGGCGGTTGCAATGCCGTAGCCTCTACTTTCGGTGTCTTAGGCAGCGTCGCGCGTAAGTACGCCCACAAAATCCCCTTCATCGTAAAGATCAATCATAATCAGCTGCTGACCTGCCCGAATACGTTCGACCAAATCCTTTTTGGCACTATTCGCCAGGCCCATGATATGGGGGCCGCCGCAATCGGGGCCACGATTTACTTTGGCTCTCCAGAAAGTAACCGGCAAATTGTTGAAGTCGCCCAAGCCTTCCAACACGCTCACGAGCTCGGGATGGCCACCGTCCTGTGGTGCTATTTGAGGAACCCGGCCTTCAAGCAAGATAAAGACTACCACGTCGCAGCAGATCTTACAGGGCAAGCCAACCACCTGGGCGTCACCCTCGAGGCAGACATTATCAAACAAAAATTACCCGAAAATAACGGAGGCTACAACGCCCTCAACTTAGACGGCGGCAGCTACGGAAAGATTGATAAACGCGTCTATACAGAGCTCACCGCAGGGGACCATCCGATAGATCTTTGCCGTTACCAAGTGGCCAACTGCTACATGGGCCGTATCGGTCTTATCAATAGCGGAGGGGCCTCTGGTAATAACGATTTCTCTGAAGCGGTAGAAACCGCCGTTATCAACAAACGGGCCGGCGGCATGGGCCTCATCTCAGGACGCAAAGCCTTCCAACGCCCCATGGCCGAAGGTATAAAACTCTTAAACGCCATTCAAGATGTTTATCTCTGTAAGGAAGTAACCATCGCGTAGCTGCTTATCAATCCTCCCAAGATAAAGCCTAATTGTGTTAGAAAAATTCAAATATCAATTCGACGGCTACATCTTTGATTGCGATGGCACCCTTGCGGAGTCCATGTACATGCACTTTCAAGCCTGGTCGCATGCACTCGCCTCTCACGCCCCGCAGATCCCCTTTACGTGGGATCTTTTTAGATCCATGGCCGGCATGGGCCTTCCTCATACCGTAAAGCTAGTGAGCGAGCGCTTTGGCGTCCCCTTAGACACAAACCAACTCTTGGCAGATCAAGACGCCTACTGTGAAGCTCACATGCACTTGATCGAGCCTAATGTAGAAGTTGTAGACTTCGCTCGTTGGGTCGCAAAAGAAGGCTTTCCCCTGGCCGTTGCTTCAGGAGGCCATCGCACTATGGTGCACAAGACGCTAGAGATTTTAAAAATTACAGATCTCTTCCCCGTCGTCGTCACCCAGGACGACGTCACTCATGGTAAGCCCGATCCAGAAATTTTTCTCTTAGCTGCTCAAAAAATCGGCATCGCCCCAGAAAAGTGCCTCGTTCTAGAAGATAGCTTCCTCGGCATTCAAGCCGCTCAATCAGCTGGTATGGGCAGTGTCCTTATTCGGGTAGAATAAAAGACCATTATCAGCATACGTTTCTTTTGAGCGTTTACTACGTTCGACGTACGCACCTACCTTTAGTAGGCTTACGTGCGTCTCGCTCGTAACCATCTCAAAATCAAAGCATGCTGATAATGGTCTTAATTCACGGTCTACTGACACAATGAGACCTCTGGATAATGGTGTTTTCGAGCAAAACACAGAAAATTCGAATTTTAGAGCCTGAGATTATTTAGAAGCCGATTGCAGAATGCTTTGATTTTGAGGAATTTGTAGGACGGAGTGACGAGTGTACATACAGTACTCGAGGAATGACAACCGACCAAAAACTCATAAAGCATGCATTACGCAGCGGTCTCAAAATTTATTCAAAATCAAAGCATTACGAAAACAGGCTTCATCTTAGTTTTCTCGTGTTCTACATTAAACCGCTTGCAAAAAGCTACTCCCTATCCAGCCACGTCCCCCCCTCTTCCCCATCATGGCCAATGTCCTGCCGGGGGATTCCACAGTACTCATACGCTTCAAGGTCATCTATAAACTGGGTAAATTCAATTAGCTCAGGACATGCTTGCTTCATTAAGGGCTTCCCTACTTCTTCTTCTAAATCACACTTATCGAAATCATTATAATTATAAGCATGGCCGGAATCATATCCCTGTTTTGGATACACAACATCTCGTGTCCCATTACGATTAGCCGCTGTATAATAAGCAATAAATGTAGGGTTGGCCGTCCCCATATCCGTCAGCGTACGGGACCCTGCTGGGAGATGCTTTAAATAACTAGGCTGTGGTTTTTCAAAAAACACGACCAAAGTTTCCATTATGGGGTGCTGTGGCCGAGCTGCAAAAAAGAAGTTATCTATATAATAACTCCCAAACGTCATCGTAAAGTAATCATAGGTATGGACTTCGTGCATGACATCACGCTGAAAAACAAAGTTTAAATCTGCATACACGCCCCCAAAGTGATGGACTAAGCTATAACGTAAAATATCAGAGGCCATCCCCCACGTTTTGCTCTCAATAAGCCCTACAATCTTTGCATAGTTGCGAAGCTTATCCTTCAACTCATGGATGGACTGCACCTTAACCCCTGCTGCCTTCAAAGCTGCAATAGACTCTGGGATTAAGTCTTCCGCATTCGTCCACACAATATG
>JANYEO010000041.1 GCA_025363025.1 Opitutia bacterium | reverse complement strand
TGTTGCTCCTGCTGCTCCTGCTGCTCCTGCTGCTCCTGCTGCTCCTGCTGCTCCTGCTGCTCCTGCTGCTCCTGCTGCTCCTGCTGCTCCTGCTGTTCCTCCTACCTCACCTGTTCCTCCTACCTCAATATTTCCATGATTCCCTGAGGTCTTAATACTAAACGGAACGCATAGCTGATCTCTATTAAAAAATCAGCCCAAACTAAAAACATATAAAAACACTGCCCCTCTTGTCTTCATCATGAAGCAAGAGGGGTTTTTATTGAACTAAATCTACTGAGACCCCTCATAAAACACCCTTCATTCTCAGACTCAAAAATATTGCAATTAGAATCTCAAATTGTAGGCTCTCTTAAGTTTTAGAATCAACCCCGTGCGCTCCCCCTTCTATGCTCCGATCTTTTAAGCCCCTCCTCCTTGCTTGCCTCACGCTTGCCACTCAACCCCTTATTGCCGCCTTTAATGACGGCTTTTATGTAGGGGGTCTACTAGGAGGTGATTATGTAAAAGAGTGTTCCAGTGCGACATTCACTATCAAAGACGTAGGTTCCGACAGTCATAACTACAATGATCATTACAATGGCGCCAAAGTGGGGCTCTTACTCGGCTACATGAATAGCCCCTGTGGGCCTGATGGGTGGCTGCGCATTGTGCCCGAAGTTTCTATGGAAGCCGGGCGCGTACGTCATACCACTTCGTTTATCACGGATGGTACTCATTACAAAGACCGTATATCCCTCCCCTGGTCTTTTGGCCTCAGAATGCGGGTCGGAGTTGTTTTTGGATTCGATAAAAATGAAAGCTTAGTCCAGCTCCTCGGCAACATCCTGGGCAGCGAGCGGCATTGGTTCTTCTACGGCCTCCTAGGAGGCGTCCTCAGCCCTATTGAATGGCAACGCCAAAATGATGGCTATCCATTAGCCGAGCAAAAGAAGAAGGCCCTGGGTATGCTCTTTGGTATAGGACTCGAACGGGAACTCGCCTGCGGCCACCGCATCGGCCTAGAGTTAACCCGCACCAATTACCAAAAACAATGCTTTAGTAGTGGTGACGTTGATGAAATCAGCTCCCACACTTACTCCGCCCGGCTAGAGTTAACGGCGCTGACCTTGCGCTACAGCATCCCCTTTTAAATCGCGGAGATTATTGAGAGACCGCATGAAGAATGCTTTGATTTTGAGGAATTTGTAGGACGAAGGGACGAGTGTACATTCCCCGTGGTAAGGCGATGCCAGTCGACTTAGCATGGGGGGAGGCAGTGATGACATGCATCGGAATTTGATCAACTGCATATATAATAGATCCAAATGGGCTCTCTTTACTGTGTACTCGAGGAACGACAACCGACCAAAAACTCATAAATCATGCATTATGCTGCGGTCTCTTTAAAGATTGAACAAAACTGCGTCAGCTGCAGCCTGGGTTATCAATGAAACCTAAAGCTGAAAAACAAAAACCAGCCAAAATTACCCGTCTGCGTGCAGACGAGCTCTTGGTCCTTCAAGGACTGGCCGAGACCCGCTCCCAGGCAAAGTTGCTCATTTTAGCGGGCCGTGTTTACTTACCCTATGCACGGGTAGAAAAAGCGGGGGAGCTCCTGGCCACTGATGCCCCTATTACCCTCACCCAACCCCCACGCTACGTCAGCCGTGGTGGAGAAAAACTTGAAGGGTTCTGCACGGCCTTCCCTTTCCCAATAGAAGGGAAATGTGGGCTAGATGTCGGCGCCTCTACCGGCGGGTTTAGCGATTATCTATTGCAGCACGGAACAGCGCATATGACTTGCGTGGATGTCGGACATGGGCAGCTCCACATGCGTTTAAGGAATGACCCCCGCGTACACAATTTAGAGAAAATAAACGCACGCACTCTTCCGGATATCAACCTCCCTCACGAGGCTTACGATATCGTGGTAATGGACCTTTCCTTTATCTCTCTAAAAAAAATCCTCCCTGTTGCCTGGGCACGCGTCAAAACGGGTGGCCGCTTAATCGCACTGGTGAAACCTCAATTTGAAGCCGAGAAAAAAGAAGTCGACAAAGGGAAAGGCATTATCAAAGACACCGCCATCCACCAACGCATTTTGGAAGACATCCAAGCCTTCATACAAGCAGAGTTACTCGGCAGCACACTCATCGGCATCATCCCCTCCCCCATTCAAGGAGGTGATGGCAATCAAGAATACTTACTTGGGCTACTACGCGAGTAGCATTATTTAAGAATCACTTGCAGAATGAGACTCATACCACCGACCAAAGACTCAAAAGAAAGAGACTATGCAACGGTCGCTTAATTCAACCCTGCTCGTTCTTTTAACGCCGCCATCCCTGTACGGTACTCTGCTACTAACTGAGTGGGGAAAGCATCGAAAGCATCGAACTGGCCTTCAA
>JANYEO010000018.1 GCA_025363025.1 Opitutia bacterium | reverse complement strand
TAAAGAGAAGGGAGGGCGTTTTGATTTGTTTTATCTGCTGATAAAACATTATATAATCCAGAAAAGAGATGTTGATTTTGTTTTATTAAAGAAAATTGGAAGAAGAGTGGGGGAAAGCGGTTGACTTGTGGGGGGAGGTGGGGTGAAATGGGGGAAATTGGTTTGTTTCTATGGTTTCTCTTGATAAAAGTCTGTATGTGGGTGAACACCGGCATACGCTCGACGATAAAAGTCGCTTAACCATCCCTTCTAAATGGCGTTTTGCCGGGGATGAGGAGGATGTCTATTTGGCCCTCCCGAACCCGGCTGGGTGTATTACCATTTACCCACCAAAGATGGTGGCAAAGCTCAGTGCAAAAGTAGCGGAGGTAAGCCTGGGGAATAGGCGCGCGCAAAAGGCGTTAACCCGGCTCTTTGCTCAGGCAGATCATTTTGGCTGTGACAAGCAGGGGCGCATTAAACTGAGCGAAAAATTGACCGCGCATGCAGGGATGCAGAAAGAGTGCGTCTTGGTCGGAAATTTTATGACTTTTAGCCTCTGGAACCCAGCGCAGTATGAGAAGTATTTAGCTGAAGATACTGAAGAGGATGATGAGATGGCGGCTATATTAACCGAACTCGGCGTATAATGTATATGAATACAGGACACGCTCCGGTAATGCTTCAGGAAATTTTGAAACTCCTCACCCCTGAGGGGGTAGGGTATATCTTGGATGGTACATTTGGGGGTGGGGGGCATACGAGCGCGTTACTGGCTGCAGGGCCTGATGTGCGCGTGGTAGCCTTTGATGCAGACCCAGAGGCTATTCCGCGTTCAGAAGAAGTGCAGGCCGCTTTTCCGGAGCGGTTAAGTTTTTATAGCCAGAATTTTTCCGAAATTGAGCAGCTAGAGGAAGCAAATTTTACGGGTGTATTATTTGACCTAGGAGTATCGTCCTTTCAGCTGGATACGCCAGAGCGTGGGTTTTCCTTCCGTGCGGAGGGGCCGGCAGATATGCGGCTTAATCCACGAGAAGGGCGCAGTGCGGCGGTTTTCCTTGAAAGAGCCCGTGAGGATGAGTTGACGCATGCCATTCGCGATTTGGGTGAAGAGCCCCAGTGGAGAAAAGTGGTAACTGCGATCGTGCAGGCACGGGGGACGGGTAAGCTCTCAACAACACAAGGACTTGTTGAAGTAATAACGGAGGCTATTGGGCCACGTATTGCAGGACGACGCTCTAAGCTACACCCGGCGACCTTGACCTTCCAAGGTATCCGCATGGAGATTAACCGCGAACTCGATCACCTTGAGGCGGCTTTGCCCGCGGCTTATGCAAAATTAGCCATTGGCGGGGTAATGGCGGTAATTACTTTTCACTCCCTCGAAGACCGCATTGTAAAGCGCTTTTTTAAACGATTAGCGGGGCGGCCGGAACATAAATGGGACGCAACCCCTCAAGAAGAGCGGACTGCAGTTGCCACACTTTTAACCAATCGACCCTGGGTACCCTCTGACGAAGAGGTGAAAGCCAACCCGCGGAGCCGTTCCGCCAAGGTGCGGGCTATTAGAAAATTAACTGAGATTACCCCCGATGCCTGCTGAAAAACCGATTACATTACCAATTGTTATGGGGTTCTTGACCCTTATGGTTTGTGCTGTAGGCGCCCTGGGCGTTGTATGGGTGCGTGGGCAAATTGCGCTGACGGCCGAGCATACGAAGGGGCTTGAGCATCGTTTAGTAAAAACTGAGCGCAAGCACCAGTACTTGGCTTCGCGGATTGCGGAGGTGCATCAGCCAAGTTATTTGAAAGCACGAGTTGCAGGGGTTTTGGATGTACCGCTTGAGCATTGCGTTGTGTGGGCTGATTTACCTGCAAGTGCGAAAGAGACGGGAAGAACTCAAACAAAAACGCCTTTTGTTGAGCCTTTTACGTTGTCGCTGGATTTAGCTTTCTTGGCCATAGCGGCTCATTAATTTCTAAACATTGAAATGATCTTTAGATGAGCCGTACCTTTATATCACCTTTTCGCTATATCGCTTTGGCGAGCGTGATTGTGGTGGTATTTGGGGTTGTTCTCGGTCGACTCGTTTATTTGCATGTTTGGGAGCAAGAGCGTTTGGGCCGTATTGTAGAGCGCAATCGGCAAAAATTCGAAGTACTTGAGGCGAGCCGTGGGACTATTTTGGATGCGAAGGGAAATTTGCTCGCGACGACACGGGAGGTTATTGAGCTTGGGGTTGATCCACAGATGATTAAGCCTGAAGACTTGGATCAGATAAATGCTTTGGCGCGGTTAATCCAAAAAACACCGGCAGAGGTGCAGGCGATTTTTTCTAACAAAGCCATACAAGTTGAAGGGCCAGATGGGGAAGAGATGCGGCTCGTGCGTTGGCAAAAATTGGCTGATGCGATTGATGAGCCGACTTATCAAAAAATTCAAGCATTGGGCATTAAAGCTGTTTATGGGAATCGAAAATTTGAGCGGATGTACCCGGGGGGGTTTTTGGCGGCGCATGTATTAGGTTTTGTCAATAAAGAAGGCGTCTCTGCAGGTGGGGTAGAGCAGTTCATGGATTTTTATTTGCGAGGGCAACATGGGTGGAGAGAGTCTGAACGGGATGGATGCCGCCGTGAGTTAGCGCATTTACGTTCCCGTGAGGTATTACCAACGCATGGGCTGAATGTAGAACTCTCCATCGATTCGATGGTGCAGCATACCATTGAGCAGGCTTTGGCAAAAGTGATTGATACTTATCACCCGGATAGTGCGACTATTATTGTGAGTGATCCTTTAACCGGTTTTATTTTGGGACTTGCGAATGTGCCGAGCTTTGACCCTAACCGTTTTTTTGCTTATCCCCTTGAAACGCATCGCAACCGTGCGATAACGGATCTCTTTGAGCCAGGTTCGTCTTTTAAAATAGTATCTGCAGCAGGTGCATTAACTGAAGGGTTAGTAACTTTAAATGATGAAGTGGATTGCACCGTTAACCAAATGGAGTACCGGGGGCGGATGGTTCCTATTCCAAAAGATTATAAACCGATGGGCCGGTTAACGGTAGAAGAAGTTATTATGAAGTCTAGTAACCGGGGAGCGGCTTATCTCGGAATGAAGCTGGGGGCTGAGCGTTTGTATGATTATGCACGGGCTTTTGGGTATGGAGAGTTAACAGGATATGGGCCTGCAGGGGAAGTACGGGGAATTTTGCACCCGGTTAACCGTTGGGATGGCCTGACAATTGGGCGTTTGCCGATGGGCCATGCGCTTGCGGCGACCCCCATGCAGGTACATTATGCTATGAGTGTTATGGCTAACCAAGGCGTATTAATGCAACCTCAGTTAGTCCAGCGTGTGACAAGTGAGGCTGGAGAAACTGTGGCAACCTTTGCCCCACGTATTAAAAGAAGGGTTCTTAGCACGACGATGGCTCATACTGTGAGCGATGTTTTACTTAAGGGTACGAGTGCCTCGGGGGCACGGGCGGCTGTTCCTGGATTTGAAGTGGCGGGTAAAAGTGGTACGACACAAAAGATTGTGAATGGGGGTTATTCTACCCAAAGCCACATATCCTCTTTTTCTGGCTATTTTCCGGCTTCGCGGCCGCGTTTTGTGATAACGGTTGTTGTGGATAACGCACACCTGAAGGGTTGTGGTTATGGCAGCATTGTAGCAGCCCCTGTTTTTAAAGAAGTAGCGGAAGGATTGATCCGCTACTACGGCTTAACTCCGCCAAATGAGGAGCGTAATTTATTAGCATTAAGGGAGAAGAAAAATGATTGGGTTCGGTAATTTAGAAAACAGTCTTTCGTGGGCCCCGCTTTCGATGGCGATGGGGCTGATTGCGGCTGGACGAAGTGATCCTCAAGACGTGATGACAGGCAAGACGCTTAAAAAGTTATTTAAAGGCATGCAGGTGACGGCTTTTCGTGGGGAAGGAAAGGCGCGGGTGAGTTGTCTTATTTCTGACAGTCGACGGGTTGTGCGTGGGGCAGTGTTCTTTGCGGTAGAGGGTTTGCATAAGGATGGGAATGCCTTCCTTGAGGAGGCGATTGACCGTGGGGCGGTGGCTGTAGTATCTTCTGCAAAGCCGCCGGTGCTTTGCCCTATTACTTATATACAGGTGCCTGATGTACGACGGGCATTGGCTGATGTGTCGCGTATTTTTTTTGAAGCCCCAGATGAGGCATTAAACGTTGTTGGCATTACTGGGACGAATGGAAAGACGACTGTCTCTATGCTCGTACAAGCGCTTTTGGCCGAAGAAAGCGTTCCGGTTGGATTGATTGGGACTGTACGGTATGATCTGGGGGGACGTACGCTCCCTTCATATCGAACGACTCCTGAATCGGTTGATTTGTTTGCAATGCTTTCTCAAATGAGGGATGCGGGGTGTAAAGAGGCCGTGATGGAGGTGTCCTCTCACGGGCTTGAGCAAAGCCGTGTGTATGGGCTTAATTTTGAAGCGGTGGCTTTTTTGAATTTAACGCAAGATCATATCGACTACCATGGGACGATGGAGGCTTATTTTGAGGCCAAAGCGCGTCTTTTTAATGGCAAGGTAGGGAATTTGCCTAAAGTAGCTATTTTGAATTTGGATGATCCAAAAAGTTTGGAACTACAGGCCATTATCCCTTCAAAAGTTAAAGTGCGGACGTTTAGTATTAAGGGGCCTGCGGATTTTTATGTGCGGGATTTGCAACTGTTACCCGCAAGTAGTGTCTTTACCTTGATGTACCCAGAGGGTGAAGTAGAGATGAACTTGCCGCTGCCCGGGCTTTTTAATGTTGAGAATTCATTGGCCGCGATTGCGCTTTGCCATGGACTAGGCAGAGACGTGAAAGGGCTAGTGCAGAAGCTTGGGTTATTTAAGGGGGTCCCCGGGCGGATGGAGCGGGTGAATGCGGGACAAGCGTATAATGTATTTGTAGATTATGCCCATACGGATGATGCCTTGAGGCAGGCTTTGGCGATGCTCCGCTGTGTAACACCGGGTAAAGTGTATACGGTGTTTGGCTGTGGGGGGGATAGGGATCGTTCTAAGCGACCTCAGATGATGCAGGCGGTGCTTGATAATGCAGACCAAGCTTGGGTAACGGCTGACAATCCGCGCTCTGAAAAAGTAGAAGCTATTTTTGAAGATATGAAACAAGGGGTTGCTGGGCTTGAAAAGGCGACTTTTGTTACAGATAGGCGTGAGGCCATTGGCCTTGCTTTAAAAGCAGCACAGCCAGGAGATTGTGTGCTGATAGCCGGGAAAGGGCATGAAGCCTATCAAGAATTTGCAGATACGGTTGTCCCCTTTGATGATGTACGTGTTGCCAAGGATTGGATTTTTGGGGGTGTTGTTGCATAATTCCTTCTTTTTGGCTCAAAATCGGGGTTTTTCGGTCGAGGATACCTATACACTCCCTCAAAAAACCCAATTTTGATTCCAAAAATATGAAACTCTGCAACAAACACCTGCAAATTTCTTGTTTTTTAATTTTTCAATAACGCCATTTTGGCAATCAAGTAATAATTTATGGCTCAATTTATCCCACAACGCTTGGCGCTTTGGACGAAGGGGAACTGGCAAGGGCCACGGCCAGGGGCTATTAGTGGGTTTGCGAACGATACGCGTACCCTTAAGATGGGAGAGTGTTTTGTTGCCTTGCAAATGAATGAGCGCAGTGGGGATGATTATTTACAAGAAGCTAAAGCGATGGGAGCCTCCGCTGCGATTGTGCAGTATTACCAAGGCATGATGAATCTTCCTCAGTTAGTTGTAGGGGATTCGTTAGTAGCGCTTCAAGCCATTGCTCGGGAATATCGATTGGCTTTTCCTGGAACGGTTATTGGGGTTACGGGTAGTTGTGGAAAAACGTCTACAAAGGATTTGCTGCATTTGCTATTGGGGGAAAATGAGACCTTTAAAACGAGGGATAATTTAAATAATTGCTTGGGCCTTCCTTTAATGCTGACGCAGCTGCAAGTGCCGCAGCATGGAGCAGCTATTCTTGAGGCTGGTATTAATGAGCCCCATGAAATGGCGATACTTGCGAGTGTGCTTCAGCCTGATATAGGGCTTGTGACTATGGTGGCGCCTGTGCATTTGGAGAAATTGGGCAGTGTTGAGGATGTGGCGCGTCAAAAAGGATTGCTTTTGAAAGCGGTTCGGCCCGGGGGACTAAAAGTTTTCCCGGCTGAAGTATTGCGTTACGAGGCGTTTAGAGAGCTTGAAGGACCAGGGATAGTTTTGGTTAAGCAAGGGCAATCAGCAGCGGTTATCAAACCAGGATTTCGGTCGGTAGTTTTTGAGGTAGAAAAACGTTTGGATAATCAACTAGCTTTGCATTTAAAAGAAGCTGGAAAGCCTGATCACTCTTTTACGCTTAATTATGTGAGTGCGGGGATGGCGCAAAATGCGGCTTTGGCCTTAACCTTGGCAATGGAGATGGGGGTGCCAGACAGTGATTTGCAAGAACGGTTGCAAGCGTGGCAGCCTTCTGATTTGCGCGGGCAAATTTTTGAGCATGCAAAGCAATGGGTGTATGCTGATTGTTATAATGCTAACCCCGTGGCGATGGTGGATGCATTTTCTGCTTTTGATGCACAAGCAGCTAAGGGATTGCCCCGGCTTTATTTGCTTGGAGGGATGACTGAGTTAGGCCCTGAAGCGGCTCGCTATCATTAT
Source organism: Opitutia bacterium (assembly GCA_025363025.1). GTDB lineage: Bacteria > Verrucomicrobiota > Verrucomicrobiia > Opitutales > JANYEO01 > JANYEO01. The sequence goes on along the minus strand of JANYEO010000018.1, from coordinate 239 downwards.
GAGACAGGGCTTGCGCTAAAGTTGCGACCAATGGACCGTGCATGCTTGATTGGGTCCTATGCGATGGAATTTCGCGAGGGTTTGGTGGCAGCAGGGGCTATGCATGGGCAAATTGAGGTGATGGAAGCCCTTGAAGAGATGAGAGTCGTTTTTGAAGCGTTTGAAGGGGCGGTTTTTTTAAAGGGGAGTAAGGGGTTTAAGCTGTGGACTTTGTTAAGACCGACTGCTTAATGCCTGCT